>JAEZKW010000113.1 GCA_023415375.1 Bacillota bacterium | reverse complement strand
CATGGAGAATTGAAACCAAATGCCTCCAGGAAGGATATAAACCCGGAAACGGTGAACCACGGGTGTTACCGATTTATCAAAGCACTACTTATAAATATAACTCCACTGAACAGGTTGCAAAGTTGTTTGATCTGACTGAGCCCGGCCATATGTACAGCCGCATCAGCAACCCTACTGTGGAATGCCTCGAAAATAAGATTGCCGCTCTGGAGGGCGGTGTCGGAGCACTTTGCACCTCATCAGGACAATCGGCTACCTTAAATGCCATACTGAACATCTGCGAATGCGGAGCTCACATCGTCTCCTCCAGTACGATTTATGGCGGGACTTATAATTTACTTGCCATTACCATGAAACGGATGGGGATAGAGGTTACTTTTGTGAATCCGGACAGCAGCGAGGAAGAGATTCAAAAGGCATTTCGTCCCAATACCAAGGCTTTGTTCGGGGAAACTATCGCCAATCCTAAAATTAGCGTCCTTGATATTGAGAAATTCGCCCGCTTGGCCAAGAAAAATCAGGTTCCTTTGATCATAGACAACACTTTCGCCACCCCGATTCTTTGCCGGCCTTTTGAATATGGCGCCGATATTGTGATTCATTCTACCACTAAATATATGGATGGGCATGCTACCTGTATTGGCGGAGTGATTGTAGACTCTGGCAAATTCGACTGGACAAACGGCAAATATCCGTTGCTCACCGAAGCTGATGCCTCCTATCACGGGGTTGTTTATACTAAAGATTTCGGTGTTGCTGCCTATATTACCAAAGCCCGGGTTCAATATATGCGGGATATCGGTAACTGTATGAGCCCTAATAATGCTTTTATTACCAATTTAGGACTGGAGACTTTACATATCAGAATCGAACGGCATTCGGAGAATGCTTTAAAAGTAGCGAGTTATTTGCAGGATAATGATAAAATCCTATCAGTCAGCTATCCGGGATTGGCCGATGACCCATATCATGATTTAGCCAAAAAATACTTGCCAAAAGGTTGCAGCGGGGTTATTTCATTCCGTATCAAGGGCGGCAGAGAGGCAGCTGTCAAGTTTATGGATAAACTGAAGTTGGCCGCCATTGTAGTCCATGTAGCCGATGCCAGGACTAGTGTGCTTCATCCGGCGAGCTCCACTCACCGTCAAATGACTGATGAACAATTGTTACAAGCCGGAATCGAACCGGATTTGATACGTTTTTCGGTGGGTCTGGAACATGTTGACGATATTATCGAAGATATCGAACAGGCATTGGGGTAAACGGTTATTTGTGATTAGTTCCTGAACAAGGGGGAGATTGAATGCTTTACGAATTGTTGAAAAATGGGTTTGGCAAGGATCGGGATTTCAATTGCGCGGAGAAGATATTATACGGGGCTAATGAAGCCTATCAGCTTGGACTGAGCCATGATGCTTTGAAAATGGCAGCCGGTTTTGGTGGTGGAATGGCTATTGAAGGGACATGTGGCGCCTTAACGGGAGCAATCATGGTATTGGGACGTCTTTTCGTCAAGGATACCGCTCACGAGAGCACCCGGATTAAAGAATTGACGAAAGAGTTGTTTGAGGAATACCGGAAGGCAATGGGGGATATCAATTGCGCCCCTTTAAAAGCAAAGCATCGAACAGAGGCGATTGGATGCCGCGATGTCATTTTCAAGGCCGCCGAAATTTTAGATAGAATTGTAGATAGAGAACGAAAAAAGGATCAACAACAATAAAGCAAAGGGGCTGTCTCAAAAGAAAATTCGTGCGCAAGCGCACGCTTGATAGAGATATACAATATAGGCGCATTTGTATATTCGTTGGAGTATTTGGAGTAATATATTGTATATCTCATTGATTTTAAAGTACTTTTGAGCCGGTTTCTATTGTTTCTATACGCTTACCTACGGTTGTAATTGAGTTTAAAGAACTCCCATATGGAAGACGTCATTCCTTATACATTAAAACGATGGATCTTATTTAATAGTTCGCTGGATACTTTTGCCAAATCTTCCGCTGAAGAGGCAATTTGTTGCATATAGGCCGTCTGTTCTTCAGAAGAAGCTGAAACCTCTTCGGAACCGGCTGCAGTTTCCTCGGCGATACCGGCAATTTCTTCGATAGAGCTCCCGGCGTGATTGGCATTTTGGGTTAATTCACCGGCTGCTTTGGAAACGGTCTTTATTCGGGTTGAGATGACCTCTACGGAGTCTGATATGTTCCGGAACATGGAAATCAAATCCCGTAATGATTTTTCTCCTTCGTCAGTAACCGATTCCACTTGGTTCATTTCTTCTACGATTTGGCCGATATTCGCTTGCAGGGTTTGGACAATGGAACTGATCTTTTCTACGGAATTTCCGGACTGCTCTGACAAAGATTTGACTTGTTGGGCGACAACCGCAAACCCTCTTCCTTGTTCCTTGGCACGGGCGGCCTCAATGGCTGCATTAATGGCTAGTAGGCTGGTCTGTTCAGCGACACCTCGGATAACTGAGAGGATTTCCTCAATTTCGGAGGACATTTGTGTCAAATTGTAAATGGAAGAATTAACTTTGGAGGTTAATTTTTTGTTTTCCTCCATCTTGCTTTCCTGGCTCTGGACTACTTTGTCGCCATGGTTGACGCTTTCCCATGCCGAAGTTGCCAGCTTACTTGAATCTTCCATTTCCACAGCAATTTGGTTTAGCCCATCAACAATTTCTTTGATTTTGGTATTCCCTTTTTCAGTTAGAAGTGCCTGTTCGGATGCTTCTTTCGCCAGATCGGTTATGGCACCCACGACATGTTCTCCGGCTTTGGTAACCTCCTCGGATGAGGCCATCATTTCTTCCGCAGCTGCGGCCACTGTTTCTCCCAAATCATGAATCTCATGAACCAATTCCTTGACGTTTCCCACCATAATTCTTAATGATGATAAAAGCTGGCCAATTTCATCCCGGGAGATTTCTGATTCGGGAATTTGAACGTTAAGGTTTCCTTCAGCAACCTGCTTTAACACATTAACTGCCGTTTTCAAGGGTTTGATGATATTTCCGCCTAAAAATAATCTCACCATAAAGTAGGCTAAAACTATCAATAGTAATGTAATAATGGTGACACTTATCAATACAACATTACTGGTTTTATAGACTTCTTTTATTGATTCTCCGGCAAATAAGACTCCAATTGGTTTACCATCGGGACCCAATAATGGCATATAAGCCGTGATGTAAGGAGAACCGAGGATAGCAGTTTTTCCTAGATATTCGCGTTTTTCGGTTAGCACTACTTTGGCAATCTGGGGATCAAGACGGGTTCCGATCACCCTGCGGCCATCCTTTTTGATGGTTGTTGTAAGTCTAATATCATTGAAGAAAATTGTGGCGTCCGTTTGATAACTTTTCTTAATATTATCGACGATTTCGGGCTTTTCCAATCGATAACCGGCAGAGATAACCCCGATTGTATTACCGGCTTCATTTTTAACAGGAACTCCGGCCTGGGCGGAAATTTTGACGGCTGTCCCTTTTTCGATCGTTGCAAAAGCCTCACCATTGAGAGCCATTCGTATATTGGCTTGGTTGGTTACATTATCTCCGTAGTTTGAAGGTTGGTGGGTCCTTGCAAGTACAACACCGTTGGCATCCGTAACCGTTATAAAATCAATGTGAGCTCTTTTAGCCAGGGGAGTTAAATGATTTAATATGGCCGAGGTATTATGTTCGGCGACTGCTTTCACTACATTGGGAAGAGTAGCAAAAACTGATGCATAATTTAAGGCTTTATTCTTGTAATCATCAAGGGAAAGGTTTAGGCCGTTCACTCCATTGATGGCATTTTTTTCAGCGACCGTATTATTGTAATGTAAAAAGAACAAAAGGGTGGTTCCTACAGTTAGAAAGACGGTAATAATGATACTGAACATAATAAACAGCGGGAGTTTTTTGTTAATACTAACGTTTCTAATTTGAGATGACAAAAATTTCGGCAGTTCAACAATTGTAGATTGGGCCTGAGGTTTCTTAAAGGGTGGTTTCATGATGTGTGGCTCCTTTAAAATTAAAATCAAAGATGTTGTCATAACTATTTATCGGAAAAATTAACGTAAAATTTAAGGTTTTTTTATGGTAAAATTGCCCAATTAGATATATAATTATTTATTTTGGCATTCGGGGCTGTCCAAAAAGTAAATTTCCTGCGTTAGCGCATGCATGATAAAGAAATATAATATATTGAAATTTCTATATTTGATGAAGCTGTTATTGTATTTTTTATCGATTTTTGACTGCTTTTTAGACAACCTCTCAAAAAAGGCTGCCATGGATAAATTGGAATAAACACTCGCAAATTATCTTCTGACAGCCTTTCGTTGCAATTTATTAATGCTAAATTAAATGGATTGAGGTTAAATAAATAAATTTACATTTCCTTGTTCAGCAGCAGCCAGGTAAGAAGCAACTCCGCCAATTTCTACCCCTTCAATCAGTTCCTCTTTCTTAATACCCATCACATCCATGGACATCTGACAGGCTACCATTTTAATACCCATCATCCGGGCCTCTCCGATCATACTTTCCAACGCGGCGATGTTTTTCTTTTTCATGACCATCCGAATCATTTTCGGACCGACGCCGGCCATGTTCATTCTTGATAAACCTAATTTTGAAGAACCGCGGGGCATCATCATGCCAAACATTTTGTCAAGGAGACCTTTTTTGACTTTCACCCTTTTAGGTTTACGTAAAATGTTTAATCCCCAGAAAGTGAAGAACATGGTTACTTGCCGTCCCATCGATGCTGCTCCGGTTGCAATTATGAAACTCGCTATCGCTTTATCCAAATCCCCACTAAAAACAACAATTGTTTTGTCTTGCGGTAAAACTGCAGCCACCGTTGGAGCTTTTTCAGCCATGCCCTTGCGAATCCGGGCCGTAATTTTACCGGCCCCCCGGTCTAATTGAATTAAGGTGTTGCCGGTCCTGGAACACCAGGCCTCAACATCATTGGCAAAGCCGGGATCGGAAGCGGTGATTTCCAGGATATCACCATCACTTAACTGTTGCATTCGGTTATATAATTGCAGGATTGGGCCAGGGCACTGCAATCCGCAGGCGTTAACTTTGATTACATCCATATTTAAATTTTCCTCCTTGTTTTCGGCGATGAACGAAGCGCTGGCGGTTTTAGGTTTACCGGCTCCGTTTAGGAAGTTTTGTTCTTGCTTAGCGATTTGGTAAGTCTTATAGCCACCGCTCAGATTTTTTACTTTGGTAAAACCGTTTTGGACCAGTATTCGGGAAGCAATATAGGCCCTTAAGCCAACCTGACAATTTACAACGACTTCCTTGTCTTTGGGCAATTCTGCAAGACGCCCCCTTAATTCATGAAGGGGAATATTCACGGCTCCGGGTATGGTACCGAGTTCAACCTCAATCGGTTCCCGGACATCTAGGTAAAAACGTTGATTTTGATCTTCACCGGACAGTTGGTCCCAAGAGATTGCGCCTACATCTTGATTAAGGATGTTGGCAGCGGCATAGCCAGCAATGTTTACCGGATCCTTAGCCGATGAAAATGGCGGGGCATAGGCCAGTTCCAAATCCATCAAATCGTAAACCGTTTTCCGGAATCGAATGGCGGTTGCTAAAACATCAAGACGTTTATCAACTCCTTCGTAACCAACAACTTGTGCGCCAAGAAGCTCACCGCCCTTCGGCGCAAAGAGTAATTTAATCGTAAGCGGCGAAGCCCCCGGGTAATAGGCGGCATGTGAATTGGGATGGGTGATGGAAGTAAGATAATCTATATTCCATTTTTTTAAGGTTTTTTCGTTTAATCCGGTGGATCCGGCCGCTAGATTAAAAACTTTGACAATCGATGTACCTTGGGCGCCATGATAATTTTCGTCTCGGCCCGCTAAAATATCTGCCAGTAAACGTCCTTGGCGGTTGGCAGGACCAGCCAGCGGTAGCCATCCTGGTTTTCCAGAGACGATTTCTTGAATCTCCACCGCGTCTCCGACTGCATAGATATTTGGGTCGGAGGTTTGCATCTTTTGATCGACTTGAATAGCTCCGGTCGTGCCTATTGTTAATCCTGCTTCTGCGGCAAGCTTGGTTTCCGGTCTTACTCCCACGGCCATAATTACAATATCGGCAGGGATTTTCTGCCCGTTGCTTAGTGTTACTTCAAGGGCTTTACCGGTTTCATTGATGGCAGCCAGCCCGTTTCCGAGAATTAAATCGATCCCTTTGCCCCGCATTTCTTGATGAACCATGGCCGCCATTTCATAATCGAGATTATTCAATACTTGCGGCGCCATCTCGATAAGTGATACTTCAATCTTCGATTCTGAAAGATTTTCAGCCATCTCGATCCCGATAAATCCGCCACCAACAACGACCGCAGATTTAACGTAATTTGTCATCAAATATTGTTTAATACGATCGGTATCGGGAATATTCCGTAACGTAAAGACCTTCGACAGATCGGCACCGGTCACTTTCGGAACAATTGGCTTTGAACCAGGGGAGAGGACTAATTTGTCATAGATTTCAACATACGTGTTACCGTGCTGCAAATCTTTAATCAATAGTTCCCTTTTAGCCGGATCAACTTTTAAGACCTCATGTTTAACCCGGACGTCAATATTAAAACGTTTCTTCATGCCTTCAGGGGTTTGCACAAAAAGTTCATCCCGGTCGGTAATGACACCACCGATGTAATAAGGCAATCCACAATTGGCATAGGATATGGCATCACCCTTTTCCAATAAAACGATTTCAACTTGTTCATCCAAACGCCGTAGCCTGGCCGCAGTGCTGGCTCCACCTGCGACTCCTCCAACAATGACTACCTTTTTTGTCATAAGAACCACTCCTTTTAATAGTTCCAATAAGATTTCATTATAATATTATTATATTTTGATAATACAATTTAAGTCGTAAAAAAAATACAATCTATCACATCTTAACCCGTGAAAAAAAGTACAATCTATCCCATCGAAGAATATATGCTTAAGGGAATAAAGCCTTGACTACTTTTTGAACATCTTCGTTAACGACTTGATAAAAAATTTCCACACCTTGCCGGTTGCCTTTAATAATTCCGGTATCCCGTAATTTACCAAGGTGCTGTGAGATGGTTGATTGGGGAATTTTAAGGCAGTCCTGCATTTTATTGACATTGCATTCGCCTTGTTCCAAGAGACGCCGGACGATACAGAGTCTGACTGGATGAGCTATCGCTTTTAAGAGTTCTGCTTTAGAAGTCAAAGTTTCAAAATCATTAACATGTTCCATAAGGATCTCCTTTTTAATAAAATCATTATATTACAATAATACGATAGATTCAAGAGAAGGAATGTTGCCGCTAATTTAAAAATACAAGTAATTAAAACCGGCCTTTCAGGGGCCGGTTTGTGCAATTTCACTACCATCGGGGTTACGGTAATCAAACCCCCAGGAACTCATATAAAAATTCATTTTTGCATCGTAGCCGGAAAGAATAATCATATAGAACCCAGGTTTGATTCCCAGGGGCAGGCTATAGGAAATCATTCCTTGACTATCAGGAGTCAGAATGAGTTTAGTTCGCCGGATCACCATGGTTATCTTTTTAAGATCCGGGTTTAAAACCTTAAACTTAATAGCAACCGGGGACTTGGTAAATATTTGACCATCCTGCGGTGTCACAATATCGAGAGCCAGCGGTTCGGAATTAATATAGCGATCGAAGGCGTTCAAATGGAGCTCATTGGAAATAACTTTTCTATTGATGCTCAAAGGGTTGGAGCCTACGCTATTGGCTCCCCAATTTGTGGTAAAAATACCTTGGTAGCCGGCTTCCTCCGCCTTTTTTTCAACAACACTATTATACCAGCCAAAAGAATAAGCGACTGCATTCACTTTGATATTCAATTTTTGTTCCAGGATAGCTTTGGAATCTTTAAACTCCTGGTCCAGCCATGCCAAATAGCGTGGATTATCCAGTGATGTTCTGGTTTCAGTGAGAAACGGGTGCGATAGAGTATGGGACTCAATATCCATTCCCCCTTGAATCATCTCTGCCAGTTCACTCCAGGTTATCAGATATTTACTGGTTGCTTGTTTCGATACGGCGTTGGGATAAATAAAAAAGGTAGCTTTGTAACCGTATTTTTCAAGCAAAGGGAATACATGTAGGTAATGACTTTTGTTACCGTCGTCAAAAGTAAGAAGAATCGGTTTTTTAGGGAAAAGGGCCGGGTGTTTTCGGAAATTGAGATATTCAGCCGCTGTGATCGGATGAAATCCTTCCTTTTTTAATAACCGAAAGTGGCTTTCGAGCATCGCCGGGGTTAAATCATATGGGCTGTAGGTTTTAGGAATGACCCGGTGATAACATAAAACTGGAATGGAGATGGTTTCAGGGGCCTTTTGAATGGGCGTATTCTGTTTTTCGGCATCAATTGAAACACTCAGTAAAATCAACAGTAAAAATAGGCCGGTCACTTTTAGGAAATTTGGTTTTATCATTCTGTTCATTCCTTTTTATAAGCAGCTAATTGTATTAAGGATACAATAAAAGGATTAGAAACGCATTAGGAAACGATTAGAATTTCACTTATATTCCATGCATTTTAAAGCAAATAGCCCACAATTAGCCATTATCCATATGTAACGGCCTGGGCTTGGAATGATAGTTTTAAGAAGAGGCTTGTATTGAATAATTATTTTGCGACCGGATCATTAAATTTCACTCTGCTTGTAAACCCAGTATTCACTTTTGTTTGGGACCGCTGCTTCATCTGCGGCGGTGACTTTTGTTGATTTGAATGGATTTGTCACTATTACTGTAAAATCCATACATGTTAACCCCATGACTTATCTTTGTTTCCGGCGATCTTTCTTTAATGACCGCGATTTTTTGTTGATTTGGAGGGATCTAGAGTTATCGATACAAAATCGACACACTTCTTTCAAAAAAATGTGATAATATGGTAATGGGTAAAAAGTGTATTCGGGATTTCTTCGAAATCTCGCCGGATTCATAAAGGAGTCCCGCAGACACCCAAACTCAGGGCTGTAATACAACGCTACGGTTATATACCGGGCGTTTTTTTGGCCGTGAACTTCGTGTTCAAAAAAGATTTTAGGCATTAAAAAAATCAACCAGGAAATAGACGAAAGGGCAAGAAAAGTAGGATGACGGTAAAGTCTTAACTTTAGCAGTGGTTCTCATTTGGTGTAATTTTGTGCCTTTCGTGGTTTAAATTTTATTATTTTTGTGGATCGAAACATATCTGATTTCTAGACAGATTCGATTATTCGGAAAAAAGCCCGGTTGGGTTACTTCAATCACGATTAAAAAATTGACGGATCCTTTAAAAGAGCGAAAATCTAACATTCGCTCTTTTTTTATTGGCTTATGAAAGGAGGTGAAACCAAGATGGCCAC
>JAEZKW010000008.1 GCA_023415375.1 Bacillota bacterium | reverse complement strand
TATTTTCATGGCAAGGCCAGAAATACCGGGGTTTTGAAGTCAAAGCCACACGTACCCTCCCCGAAGGGCAATTCGTGAAATTTTTCTTTGACCTCAAACTAGAGGATACCACCTATGAAGTTTATTTTTATACCAAACAAGCTATTTGGGTACTGAGCAAAATCCATCAATAATCCTTGATGCTTATTCTAATTTTGAGATATTTCTTGTTGTAAGTTGTCTCTCCATGAATTGATCAACATCCCGGTAAACCTGACCGATGGGAATGTGGTTTTCACGGGCCGCTTTTTGACAGTCTTCATATTCCGCCTTATATTTCACAAGTTTCCCCTGATAAAAAGAATTTTTAACCCGGATATCTCCGTACTTTGTTGGCAGAGTGAGAGTTTCCCTCTGCAACATGATTTTTTCCACCCTGAATTTACGAATCCCAATGGAAGTCGTTTCACGGAAAATAATTTCCTCTATCGCCTCTATTTTCTCCACACTCACCAGTACGCTTAATTTTATGGCGGACCTTCCTTTTTTCATAATAATGGGTGTCCGGAAAACATCCAAAGCTCCGGTTTCAAATAAGCGTTCCTCAACATAGTTATAAAGCTCGGGGTTCATATCATCAATATTGGTTTCCAGGATATATTGAGTTTCTGTCTCCTCTTGGGTAGGGGCATCTACCCCCAAATAGACCCGCAACACATTGGGGATGTCCAAATCGCGGTTTCCGATACCATAACCGGTATGGGTCACGGTAAACTCTAGCTGGTTCGTGAATTGTTCAACATTGGAAGCTAAAATAGCCGCTCCCGTCGGTGTGGTGGTTTCAAACTGCACAAGCCCTGACTTGATGGGGATCCCTTGTAAAATTTCCATCGTGGCAGGTGCCGGAACTGGAAACAAACCATGAGCGCACTTTACAAAACCTCCCCCGACCTGAACCGGTGAGGCCACAATCTTTTCCACACCCAGATAATCAAGAGCGATCGCGGCTCCAACCATATCAACAATGGAATCGGTAGCGCCGACCTCATGAAAATGAACTTCTTCAAGGGGTTTACCATGAATCTTAGCTTCAGCGCTGGCAATTCTCATGAACATATCCAGGCTGGACTTTTTAACTTTTGGGCTCAGACTGCTTCCGTTGATGATTGTTTCGATGTCCCGTAAGTTTCGATGATGGTGTTGATGGTCGCCCGCTGGCGCGTCATGGTTTTCTTGGAATTCCTTAGATCCATGATAATGGGCATCATGCGAGCCGTGACTATGATGCATTTCTTGATGAGCTTGGTGATCGTGTTCCGAGTGATTCAGGATCACATCGACCTTGGTCCCACTGATTCCCATTTTGACGGCTTTAGTGATTTTGATTTCATATTCCGAGTCTAAATGGAGCTTTGAAAGTTCATGAATCAGATAATCCCCATTCACCCCCAAATCAACCAGCGCGCCCAGATTCATATCGCCACTGATACCGCAGAAGCAATCATAATATAATATTTTCATCGTTGTTTTCTCCCCATATCCGTTTTTCTATCCAAATCTTCCCGCTTAAATTAGCAATGTTTCTTCAAGTTCCTGCTTCAAAAAAGGCATATTGACGTGAGGATGCTTTCAATATGCCTTGAATATTTAAAGTGAGTTAACCCTTCTAGTAATTAATATACTGCAAAAATTTTTATTATTATCCTTCTAGTCTTCAAATAACTCTTTGACCCGTTTTAACTCCTGGCGAATCGCAATGCCTTGCGGGCAATGGTTTTCACAGTGGCCACACTCCACACACTTAGAGGCAGGCGCCGCCATTTTCGAAATAACTCCCTGATACCTTTTAGTCGTTGCTTCTTTAGCATCAAAGACATAGCAGTCGTTATAATTTGCAAAACAGGTAGGAATATTGATACCGACCGGGCAGGGCATACAATAGGAACAGGCCGTGCAATTCACCTTGATTCTCTCTTGAAAAAACTTTTTGACCTGGGCAATCAATTCCAACTCTTTAACGGTTAATGAATGAGCCTCCGCCTGCTCGGCTATTTTCAAATTTTCCTCCACCTGCTCCATGGTGGTCATCCCGCTTAAGACAACCGAAACTTCCGGGTGGTTCCACACCCACCGCAACCCCCATTCGGCCGGCGTCCTTTGTACCTCGGCTTGAGCCAAGATCATTTGAGCCGCCTGAGGCAGGTTCGTTAGATTACCACCGCGGAGCGGTTCCATAATAACCACACCTAAACCTTTTTGCGCTGCATACCCCAGCCCTTCCTTGCCGGCTTGAAAATGCTCATCCAAATAATTGTACTGGATTTGACAGAATGACCAGTCATAATAGTCGACGATTTCTTTAAAAAGCTCGGCCTGATCATGGAAAGAAAAACCGGCATATTTAATGCGGCCATCTTTAATGGCTTGATCTAAAAATTCACCAATCCCACATTCCTTCAATACCTTCCAAACGCCTTTATTTAATGAGTGCACCAAATAAAAATCAATGCTCTTGGTCTGTAACCGCTCCAATTGCTCATTGAGATACTTGTCCATATCGGCCCGGTTTTTAATCAACCAGCTGGGAAGCTTGGTCGCCAAATGGACCCGCTCACGATATCCGTCTTTTAAGGCTTTGGCCACCAAGAGTTCACTGGAACCACCGTGATCAAAACCGGTGCCATGATAAGGGTAAGCCGTATCTACATAATTTACGCCCCCATCAATCGCATATCGAAGCATCTGGATTGCTTTATCTTCATCAATATGGGAAGGATCGTTACCGAGGATCGGTAACCGCATACAACCAAATCCTAAGGCCGAAACCATTTCACCTGTTTTGCCAAACTTTCTATACACCATGAATTTCTCTCCCTTATTACAGATATCCTTTTGGAAGTGGAAGTTTATTATCAGTATATTACCTAGAGTTTACTATAAGTCAATAGCTAAAAATTCATTCATCACCCAAACCATATGGACTCGGATATCCGTCCGGCCTCCAGAAGAAGAGAATGAGCAAAGTGGTATTCTTCATGGAAGGTTTCATCAACCTTAATATACCTTAATGATAAAATTATTGATGAAGTATCACTTAGAATTGACTGAGCAAAGCAACTTAAATTTTCAACATTTCTAATGATGTGTTTGAAAGGGGCTATTGAGTCCTATCAAACCAATACTGAAACAAAGGTTCTTTACCCCTTCCGGCATAAAATTCCTTAAGTTGCAATTAAGGTTTGAAGAATGTCTGAATCTCGGTGTAAGTCTTTGGTTTTATCCCTGCCAGAGAATGCAGGGAAAAGTCAAAAGTATTGCGCTTTCCAAAATGAACCAACACATAACTTGAACCGTTGGCAAGCCATTTTAAAATTTGCTCTTTGTAATGAATCCTGCTCTTTCCATGAATACCGTGGAGACATCCTGAGTCCAAAATTAAATCGTATTTGTCAGAAGTTTCCCATTTTGTGACATCTGCCTGGATCAAATTGATATGGACTCCCCTATTCTTAGCTCTAGTTTCCGCAAATTGAAGGGCTGTTGCCACGAAATCTATTCCCGTCACTTGAAAACCTTGCTCAGCCATTAATGTTGCAAAAATTCCAGTACCGCACCCGATGTCCAGCACTTTTCCGTGCCCCTTTAGAGTTTGAATGGCCTTTTGTAATAATAGAGGCATTGTTTCACAATACCAGCCGAGTTCCGACTCACTTTGAACACTCTGATATATTAATTTATATATTTGTTTCCGAGAATCCATTTCGCATTTCTCCGCTCATGGGTTAATCACTTTCTTTATGACGGATCAGGAATTATTTTATTGCGGTCTACTTTTTACCAGGCTTACTTTACCTAAAAATCAATGTTCCTCATTGGTTTGAATGTGCTCAAGCGTTTCACCATCAACGATTTCCCGGATGGCACGAATAACCGGATCATAAAAAGTATTTTTCTCCCCATAATGAAGGTTGAACGCATAATCAAAATCAGAAGGATTATGGCCCTGATTGTGCTGAATGATGGTTTCCATTTTGTCGAGGGCTTTTGCCAATTTGGATTCTGGACTTTCGCCAAGGTTATATTCCCGGCACAAACCTAGAATTTTTTCACGGATATTGTCGGGGAGCGGCGCCAACAATTTGATCAGCGCTTCTTGTTCCCTTTTCAGTTTATCGTCCCGGTTTTCTTCTATTTTAGCCGAAACGTCTCCCTCATAGGCTTCACCCAGATCATGGGCCAGGCACATACGGATGACCCGGTTTATATTGACATCTGGGAAAAAGTCTTCTAGTGCCAAAGCAAACAAAGATAACCGCCAGGAATGCTCAGCGACGCTTTCCCGTCTACCTCCGCTCGTCCAGGCTGTCCTGGTAATGTCCTTCAGCCTTTCAAGTTCCTTTATGAAGGCTATCATG
>JAEZKW010000315.1 GCA_023415375.1 Bacillota bacterium | reverse complement strand
GATTTTCGGCCAACGGTGATGATATTTCCCTTATAAAGTTTTAACTTTGCACTACCGGTAACCCTTTCCTGAGTTTTATCAATGAAGGCGTCCATTGCCGCTTTGAGCGGAGTAAACCATTGACCGTTGTATACCAATTCTGCATAACGGTTGGCCATATTCTGTTTAAAATGCAGGGTGTCCCGATCCAAAGTTATGGTTTCCAAGGCATGGTGCGCTTCATAGAGAATGGTACCACCCGGGGTCTCATAGACTCCACGGGATTTCATACCCACCAGGCGGTTCTCAACAATATCCACCCGGCCTACGCCGTGCTTGCCACCAATCTCATTCAATTTAAAAATCAGTGCCACCGGGTCATAGCCTTGACCATTAATGGCCACCGGTATTCCCTTTTCAAAATCAATGGTGATAATTTCGGGCTTATCTGGCGCTTTTTCCGGTGAAACTGTGTAGATAAACATGTCTTCGGTATATTCATTCCATGGGTCTTCCAGTATTCCACCTTCATAGCTGATATGCCAAAGGTTTCGATCCATGGAATAGGGTTTGGCTTTAGTTACCGGTACTGGAATTCCCCGTTTTTCCGCATAATCAATCTCTTCATCCCGGGATTTAATATTCCATTCCCGCCAAGGGGCTATAATCTTCAAGTCAGGTTTCAAAGCTTTAAATGTCAGCTCAAACCGTACTTGGTCGTTTCCTTTTCCAGTAGCGCCGTGAGCTACGGCATCAGCGCCTTCCTTGATCGCAATTTCCACTTGCCTTTTGGCGATTACCGGCCGGGCGACCGAGGTACCCATTAAATATTTACCTTCATAGATGGCTCCGGCTTTCACCATCGGAAAAACAAAATCTTTCACAAATTCAGTTTTTAAGTCTTCAATATAAATCTTGCTGGCTCCGGTCTTGATGGCTTTCTCGTTTAAGGGATCCAACTCTTCACCTTGCCCTACATCAGCTGCATAAGCGATAACCTCGCAACCGTAATTCTCCTTTAACCAAGGGATGATTATTGAAGTATCAAGCCCTCCGGAGTATGCTAAGACAACTTTCTTTGCTTTTGGTTCCATAATAAATTCCTCCTTATAAATTAGAACTGTTGCAACACTTTTTTCATAATTGCCAAACCCTGGTCCAAATCACTTTCATCAATATTGAAAGCCGGCAAAATTCGCAGGGCTGTCTCACTTACTGCATTTACAATTAGTCCGGCGTCCAGGCAAGCAAGCATCACTTGTTTACTGGAAGTCTTTAATTCCAGCGCCAGCATCATACCGAGGCCCCGGTAACCTTCAATAACAGGAATGGTCTTCCGCCATTGTTCCCAACTATCTTTGATATATTGCCCTTTTCGAGCAACCTTAGCCATTAAATCAGGTTGCTGTAATAGTTTCATTGTTGCTAGACCGGCCGCGAACGCCATCCCGCCACCACCAATGGTTGTGCTATGATCCCCGGGAGTAAATATATTGGCCGTATCACTTACTAATAAAGCCCCGCATGGAATTCCTCCGCCCAGACTCTTGGCGATTGTAATGGCATCCGGACGAATACCATAATGTTCAAAGGCAAACAATTTGCCGGTTCTACCCAATCCAGTTTGAACCTCATCGACAATGAAAAGTAAATTTTTCTTTTGGCAAATTTCGTACAAGCCCTTAATAAAATCAGGCGTTGCCGGAAGGACTCCGCCTTCACCCTGAACCAGCTCTAAAATAACGGCACAGGTTTGATCATTGATTGCGGTTTTCCATGATTCCAAATTATTAAAATCAGCATAAGAAAACCCCGGAACGATCGGCTGAAAGCTTTCCTGATATTTAGGCTGACCTGTTGCAGAAAGGGCCCCTAAGGTACGGCCGTGAAAAGAACCTTTGGCAGCGACAATTTGATATTTGCCACCGAGTTTCACTTTACCATACTTGCGGGCAAGCTTTATGGCAGCCTCGTTAGCCTCTGCCCCGCTATTGGCAAAGAACACTTGGGGATATCCGGACATCTTCACCAATTTATCTGCTAAACGGATCTGTTCCTCCAGATAAAAATAATTCGAGACATGCAAAATTTTCTGGGCCTGCTCTGTGAGGGCCACAGTAATCTCTGGATTACAATGACCGAAGTTATTGACAGAAATACCCATGAGGAAATCAATATATTCCTTGCCATCAGCATCCCAAACTCTGGATCCTTCTCCACGGGAAATCACCAGTGGGAGCCGCCCCACATTTTTCATCATCGCTGCCTGACCTAACTTTAAATAACTTTCGTTACTCAAACCGAACACCTGCCTTTCACAATTAAGCATACATAGCTAACAGCTTTTGGCTTTTGGCTTTTGGCCAGTTGTTAATAGCTGATAGCTAATAGCCAATAGACGATAGCCAATATCTACTGTACCACCATGGTTCCGATTCCTTGATCGGTTAATATTTCAAGCAACATCGAATGCAACAAGCGGCCGTCTATAATATGGGTGCGATTAACGCCATTTTGCAAAGCCGTAATACAGGCTTCAACTTTAGGAATCATGCCGCCTTCAATAATTCCCTGACCAATCATTTGATGAGCCCGTTCAATTGAAAGCGATGAAATGAGACTGGCTTTATCCTGGTAATCCTGGAAAATCCCTTCCACATCGGTCAGCATGATCAATTTCTCAGCTTTTAAGGCAGCCGCGAGTTCTCCTGCTGCGGTATCGGCATTGATATTGAAGCTAGCCCCATCAACCCCCACACCAATGGAAGAGATGACCGGGATATAATCTTCACGGATTAATTGCTCCAAAATCGTCGTATTAATCTGCGTTACTTCACCAACATAGCCAATATCGGGAATTTCACCCTGGAAATCGGGGGGCATGGTAGGTTGAGTCTTTTGGGCGACCAATAGATTGGCGTCCTGGCCTGACAAACCGACTGCTTTTGCGCCCAATAAATTTAAGCGGGCTACAATCTCCTTATTAAGCTTACCCACAAGCACCATTTGGACGATTTCCATGGTTTCGCTGTCGGTCACCCGCAGTCCTTGAACGAACTGAGAAGGTTTGCCAACTCTTTTCAGCATCTGGGTAATTTCCGGACCACCGCCATGAATCACAATGGGGTGAATCCCCAGAAATTTCAACAGGACGATGTCCTGCATTACCCCTTGCTTTAACTCCTCATTAATCATGGCATTTCCGCCATATTTAATTACAAAAGTTTTGCCGTGATAGGTTCGTATATAAGGAACCGCTTCTATCAAAATGCCGGCCTTGGCAATCAATTCCTCCATTAGTGTAACTCCTTTTCAACGTCTTGAAAATTTTTTTGCCGATACCAATAGCGATAAATTTCTTGAAACCCAATGGATTGATACAAATTTTCAGCGTGAGTGTTACCAACAACCACTGATAAATAAGCTACTTTGACTTTTCTACTGATTGCAGCGCACAGAATCCCATTGACAATATCCCGGCCATATCCTTTACTGCGATAATCCTTGGAGACCACAATATCAAAAAGCCCCATATGTTCCCGTTCAATGACACCAAAACCGCAACCGACCGTCTCGCCATTGACTTTTTTTCTAACCCCAATCCGATCGCCGTTAATATTTTGCAATATATTATGAGCTGCTTGTTGAAGTTTTGGGGTTTGAATCGTAGAACAATTTATCCAATCTTGAAACCAACTATCGCTCAGGATATCTTCGGTCACAATCCCTAATGGCCTATTGTTTTGATAATCCTGCATTTTGAGTGCTCTTACCGATGTTTCATCCAGTCGGGAGTAATTTCGATTTGCCAATTCATGATCAAGTTCAAGCTGATCTTCGGTTAACTTGAAAGTAACCACCATTTTCTGTTTCTGATACTCAAACTCACAGTTTTTTATCTTTTCATCTAAAGGTAACCAAGACGGATAAAGGGGACTAATCGAGTTCGATCTTTTGGTATAACCATTTGCAAATCTTAATAACCAGCCATCATACAATTTTGTTTGAAGAGCAGGCCAGGCATTTAAAGATAGTTCCTCGAAAAAAATATTCATAAGTCCCCCCCTTTCAAAAAGTTCTTTGGGGTTTTGAACTTGCAAACAAAATGATGTCAACTACGATAACTGCCGTTTATTTTTACATAGTCATAACTAAGATCACAGGTCCAAATAGTGGCTTCGTAATTGGGTTTGTCACTTAGACGGATAGTAATCGATATATCTTTCTCACTGAGGATCTTTTTGGCTTTGATTTCATCAAAGCTTACGGCCACTCCGCCCTGGCAAACCAATAGTTCCCCCAAATAAATATCGGTGGTTAGCGGATCAAAATCGATTCCCGAATACCCGACAGCAGCCAATATCCGGCCCCAGTTGGCATCTTCTCCGAAAATTGCCGTTTTCACCAAACTTGAGGTTGCAACGGATTTACCGGCCCTAACGGCCGCGGCCTCCGAATCGGCTCCCGATACTTTAATTTCAATAAATTTGGTAGCGCCTTCGCCATCCCGGGCCACCATTTTGGCAAGCCCAGTGCAAACATAGATTAAAGCCTCTTCAAAAGTTTCATAATCGTCGTTAATTGAAGCAATTTTCTTGTTTCCCGCTTTACCGTTGGCTAAAATAAATAGACTGTCATTGGTGCTGGTATCACCATCCACCGTAATCCGGTTGAATGACAACTCACCGGCACGTTTCAAAGCTTTATGTAATAATTTTTGCTCAATTGCAACATCAGAGGTAATAAAACCCAGCATCGTAGCCATGTTGGGATGGATCATCCCTGAACCCTTTGCCATTCCGCCGATTCTTACATTCACCCCGGCCAACTGAAACTCAACTGCGACTTCTTTGGAAAAGGTATCCGTCGTCATGATAGCGCAGGCAGCCTCATTTCCGCCGGAGGCGGACAGAAAACCCGAATTCTTTTCAAGTCCCAACTGTATCTTTTCAACCGGTAAAGGCACACCGATAACTCCGGTAGAGGCCACCAGGACCGAATCGGCATCAATACCCAATTGTTTAGCAGCAGCCACAGCCATTTTTTCGGCAGCCACCATTCCTTCCGGGCCGACGCAAGCATTGGCATTACCACTATTGGCAATGATGGCCCTGGCACTCCCTTTTTCAAGATGTTGCTTGGATATTGTAACTGATGCTGCCTGAACCTTATTGGTAGTAAAAATCCCGGCTGCAACGGCCGGTCCATCGGAAGCAACCAGCGCCAAATCAAGCTTTCCATTTTTTTTAATCCCGCAAGCTATTGCTCCCGCCTTAAATCCTTGCGAAGCGCAAACTCCGCCATCTATTTCCTTCATCTTATATCCTCCAGGTGCC
>JAEZKW010000186.1 GCA_023415375.1 Bacillota bacterium | reverse complement strand
GCAATATTTCGAATGTTTTCTTTCATAGAAGCTATCAATAACCTCACTTTATTCTCATTGGTCAACAATTATTTATTAAACCACTAATTTAGGTTGAATGCAATTACAAATCGCTAAATTTTAAATGTTTTTTGACTCCCAAAATATTTAAATCAAACGAAAAGGCATGTAAATACTTTACCATTCACCTAACCCCCAGCCCCTGCGTGCTTTATAAAGCGTGCCTCCTTCTGTAAGTTATTGTACGCCTCCGGTGCACAATTCATCTGGGACAGGGAAGGGGTGCTTTTTTATGGTATATTGTGCTAGAATGTGGACATAAATCCAGATTGTAACGAGTCACTAGCCTGCCCTAAACCGCCAAAGGACCGAAGTAAGGTACCCCTTCCCTGTCCCAAATATTCTCTGTCAGCTTGAGGGAAGGGGTCAGGGGTTAGGTCCATAGACATTCTTGACTCTAAAGTTTAGACCCTAATCTTCCCTGTTCCTCTACCCAACCACCGCCACCCAATATCCAAGCAGTATCCCATCCATCGGCACTGCGCTATAAATCCGTTGTCCCTGCGCAAATCTGCACAAACCAGATGTCATCGTATTCTTTCAACAACTAGTGTTCTCCTTGAGTCAATTACAAAAAGCCTTTTTCCTTCAAACTAACATAATTCTTCTCCCCTGTTATCACACGATCCAACAATTCAATACACATGATTTTTCCGGCTTCCTAGAGTCTGCGGGATAGATAAATATCTTCCCGGCTAGGGGTGGCATCGCCAGAGCGGAATTGTATAATTGAGCGGCAAAAAACAGCTATATCGATCCCCAGTTATTTGGTAAATAAGAAGTACAACGGAGGCTGCGCGAACTGCCCGTCTCGCTAAGAAAAAAAGGGCTGGAGGATGAGTATATTCTTTATACAAGGGTGGAAAAATTGGCGCCTGAGGTTATCGAAAAGTCCCCCGGTAACGCATACCGGGCTCCCAAATTGTCTGGCCAATGGGGCTGTCGCAAAAAGAAAAGTATCGATAGAGGTATACAATATATAAATGTTTGCGGTATCCATCGGAGCAATATATTGGCGCACCAAAGCGCGAATCTCATTGATTTTAAATACTTTTACAACAGCCCTTCTCCTTAAAAATCCTCTTTTAGGTGAAATCAACACTATTTTATATAATTGATTACATTATTATCTCTTGATGGCGCAGCCGGATTATCGCCGTATTTGTATCCAAGCGCTATAGTGCATACATGATTATAACCGTCGGGAATACCTAATTCCTTTTTAAATTGGTTACCTTTTTCCGTCTTAAAAAGAATTGCTGAAGCCACAATAAAACATGATCCGATGTTTAATGATTCTGCCGCCAACATAATGTTTTGGGCCGCCAATCCGCATTCAATCTGCATCGATTGAGCGGTTTCATCTGCAGAAATCAAAATTACGGTAGAAGCATTATAAAAGGTATGGTAAGTTGGGTCTTTTACTCTTTTGATCATAATTTCACTACCGGAATTCATAAAATTTTCTTTGATTGAATCAACCATTCTATCAAGCAAATCCTTATTTTGAATGACAGTAAAGTGCCATTTTTGTTCGTGAATGGGCGCGTAAATAGCAGCGTCTAATATAGATTGTAATTCAGAATCAGTGATTTGCTCAAATTTGTATTTCCTAATGCTTCTCCTGTCTCTGATAACCCTTAAAGTCTCATTCATGATAAGTAAGCCTCCTCTATTATGTAGCCTGATTTTAATATCGGAAATAACTTAGATAATAATGAGGTTTTTATTACGATTCATTAAAACAGACAATATCCCAATTGCTAAGCCGTAGCCTATTATCAGTCAATAGCAACGATATAGGCAGAGCAATTCTTGGAAGTAAGGAAATCTGGAAAATAAATACTTACCTTGGAAACTTTAAAAATCTATAATTCTACCTCACCGGTGGCTTGCCCCAGCAAGCAATTTTTAAGAGTTGACCACAGGGAAATTCTTAAAAATGTGCAAGTGTCAATACACTTGCCCTGCTTGCCGGTTAGTGAAACGACATAATTATAGCGACGTGCCACCGTCCACATTGACCGCAGGGTTTTCAGTTAGGTATCTCCGTTTCACTTAAAGCAGCGACCTGTGTTAATGTGCAGAGAAGCAATGTAAAAAGCGACTACATCAGCATATGTGCTAAAGACATTTATGCTTTTACTGTTTTAGGTGGGTTTCTCCCCACTGCTTCATAAATTCCAAAACAGGAATAAAACTGTTGCCTAAATTTGTCAATGAATACTCAACTTTTGGTGGAAGTTCCTTATAATCGTATCGTGAAATAAAACCGTCTGCTTCTAACTCCCGCAATTGCTTTGTTAAAGATGATTCCGTAATGTCACCGATATGGCGGCGCAACTCACCGAATCGATTTATATTTTGCAAACCTATGTAATATAAGATTTCTATTTTCCATTTGCCGCCAACTATCCTTTGAATGGTTGAAATAGTTGTACAACGTTGAATAGATAATTCACTTTTTTTCATTTTAGTTTCCTCCAATCCATTAACATTATACTACCTATACTACAATAAATCCATGTACTACAAATAAGTACAGTACTTTTCATCCCGTTGTACATCTAATATAATATGTATGAAAGGAGTTGACTTTATGCATTTTACAGGAACAATCTGGCGACCGCCCTATGAGGCAAACTCCGCTTTATTACAGGTCACGGCTGGCTGTACACACCATAATTGCAAGTTTTGTTCTCTTTATGCGGATTTGCCTTTCAAATTCCGCTTATCACCCATGAGTGAGGTAGAGGAAGATTTGCAAGAACTTAGTGCACACCATTCATGTGCAAAACGGATATTCTTGACAGGAGCTAATCCGTTTGCTCTTAACGTTGACAAACTGACAAAGATAGCTCAAAAGGTACATCAATATTTGCCCAACGTTAAAAGTATCGGCTGTTTTTCAAGAGTAACAGACATTACTCCAAAGACGCTTGAACAACTTAAAGAACTACGCCAATTGGGCTATGACGGTATTATTATTGGAACGGAAACAGGCGATGATGATACTCTTCGCTTTATGCATAAGGGGTATCAGGCGAAAGATATTGTTGAACAGCTAAACAGCCTTGATGAAGCGAAAATAACCTATCATATTTCCTACTTGAACGGTCTTGCAGACGCGGGAAATAGCCAAAAGGCTGCTTTGAATACTGCTGAAATTTATAATCGAATCAATCCTGTAAGTTTAAGCATAGTTGCATTGACAATATTTCCCGAATCGGATTTGTTCACCGAAATAAAAAGCGGTACTTTTACCGAAACAGGTGAATTGGAGAAATTACAGGAACAAAAAACCTTAATTGAGCATTTGACAATTCAAACAGCCCTGTATGCAAACACAATTTCTAATACCGCCCCAATGGTTGGAAAATTGCCGCAAGACAAAGAAAAAATGATAAAGCATTTGCAATATACGATTGACAATATTGATGAATCGGAGCTTGAACGGTATCGAAAAAATATCCGCCACCTGTAAGCTTCGGGAAAGGAGCTAAAAAATGCACTTTACAGGAAGAACTTGGCAGCCGCCGTATGAAACGTATTCGGTTATCATACAAGCAACTTCTGGTTGTACCTATAACAAATGTCGATTTTGTAGCCTATATCATGGAGAATGCTTCCGTATGTCGCCTATGAGCGAGTTTGAGGAAGATTTAGCAGAAATAAAAAGCTATCAGCCTAATGCCCGCCGTATCTTCTGGACTGGAGCAAATCCATTTGCAATGAACTACGAGAACCTTAAATTAAGGGCTTTAACAACAAGGGACTATCTGATTAAGTGCCAAAGCATGGCTATGTTTGCAAGTATTAGAGATATAAAATCAAAATCTGTTCATCAACTTAGAAAATTACGGGCAATGGGTATAAACGGATTGAGTATTGGAACCGAAAGCGGAGATAATGAAACCCTTGCTTTAGCCAATAAAGACTATACTGACGAGGATATTGTTGAACAGTGCAACAAACTGGACGAAGCCGGAATTGAATATTCATTTGTTTATATGACTGGTCTTGCGGGAAAAGGGAATGGCAAGGGAAATGCTATTAACAGTGCTAAGGTTTTTAATCAGCTTAACCCCTATTTTTTAAGCATTGATTCGCTGACGCTATTCCCTGATACAGAACTGTATACTTGGTCGATAAGCAATAAGTTTACTCCCGCAAGCGAGCATGAACGAATAGAAGAATTGATAACTCTTTTGGAAAACCTACAAATTCGTACCCATTTACAAGCGGACACAAAATCAAACTATAAGTCTTTGTCGGGAACTATTCCATATGATAAGGCAAACCTTATTGAAGAGTTGCGTTATGTCTTAAAAACAATAAGCGAACAAGAAATGGTTAACTATCGAAACAGCTTAAATACCCTATAGTAATTATGACGCCACCAACGGAAATATAAAAACCGTTGCTTTGGTGGTGAGTTTTTATGCGTAAAAATTCAACAACTAATCGGCGGTTTTGAAATAAAATCAAAGCCGCCGATTGTTTTTTTAAAACATTGAACAGGATGTAATTGAGTTTCACTTCTTTAGTCCATAGTGACAAAGGCGGCTTTGGGATAGGAGGATTTCATGTACCCAAAGCTGCTGTTTTTTCTTCGTGAGGGGCCGCCACCTAACCGTGGCGGTTGGATGTAGCAGAAGTTTTCTTCTTTTACAAATTCAAAAAAAATCAGAATTTAATGAGCGGATATTCCGCTCAAGCAAAGTCAGGGATTAAAGTACAAGTGCCCTAACGGTCAGACACAGCCCATGTGGAGTACCATAACTATCAGCAATATGTTGAAAAACCCCGTCTATGTTGGGGATATGGCACAGGGGCGAAACCGTGTGAAAAGCTATAAGATACACAAAATCGAAGCTGTACCCGAAAAAGACTGGATTGTTGTTCAGAATACCCATGAACCGATTATCGACCGCGAAGCCTCTGAAAAGGTTAAGCAACTGCTAAAG
>JAEZKW010000170.1 GCA_023415375.1 Bacillota bacterium | reverse complement strand
ATTTGCACTAATGATAGTCGTTTTGGAATAGTCCTGTGCGAAGCGGTATACTTTTCTGATACATGATATGTCCGGTATGACATGGCTGTGAAAAACCAAAGACAAAATCCAATATTAGTCATTCTCTAGTGTAGCGTCGTCAACCTTGTAAAATTATTTTGAGGACGCTACACTAGATTACCCAACTTCAACAGGCTGCTGATTTAATATTTTTTTTAAATACTTGGTGGCTTCTTTATTGATACGATTATTATTTGTTAAGCACACATGTCTGGTGAAACCACTCGCCAAAATCAGTCCATCCTTTTCAAGGCGCGCTACATATTCAAAAAGAAAGGAGGCCCCTTTTTCCGGGACATAAGTCGTTTCAATGGATATGAGATCGTCATACTTTGCAGAATTTAAATGCTTAACTCCGCTTTCAACCACCGGTAATAACAATCCTTTTTCTTCACATTCCCTATATGTAAAACCCTGTTCACGCAGCCATTCGGTTCGGCCAACTTCAAACCAGATCAAATATACCGAATGATGAACAATCCCCATCTTATCGGTTTCCTGATACCTTACTCTGAATTCAATTGTGGATTTCATAGTTTCTCCGTTTCATAACCAGTTTTTATACAACAAACGTTTATATTATACATATCTGCTATACCTCCTTCCAAATCGAAACTGTTCTTAAGAAGATAGAAATATTTAGGATTGATCGATAGCTTTTCCTTGCTAAACTTGTTAAAGCAGTGTAAAATGAAAAATAGAAAATGCAATAAATTCCATTTTTGCATATTTTTTTGCCATATTCTTACAAATAGATTATTCTATATATTTTCTAAGAATCGAGGTTTGAGTAAATGACAGGAGAACAAATTGCCAAATTAATAATGGCTGGTAATGAATTGGGAAAATCACGTTCCATATTGATTGATCTTTTAAAAGAAAATGGTGAGTTTTCAAACCGGTTGGCTATGATTGTAGATAAATTGAAAGAGTGTGAAGACGAAATAAGCAATATTCAATTCGGTAAATAAAAATGCCCTGCGGGGTTTTTTAATTGCAAATATTCTTGGAAGTGACTTTTATGGCTAAAAAAATATTATTGACTGGATTGTTATTACTTTCATTCTTAATGATTTCAGGTTGCGGCCAAAAAGTTTATTGGATAGCTTTTACTGCAATGCCGGAAGATCATGAACAAATTCATTTAATTAAGTCAGACGGCACATGCCGTTTAAGCCTACGGATCAAATCCAACTGGCAATTTAATCCAAGCTGGTCCCCGGATGGCAGTAAACTGGCTTTTGTAGCCAGTGATGATGATGATAATACTGATATTTGCACGATTAACCTAAGTGGTGGAGAACCTCATTATTTAACCCATGGCGGAAATAATTCCAGCCCGGCATGGTCACCCGATGGTAAAAAAATAGCTTTTGTCACCAAAGTTGATGATTATTTACAGATTTTTGTGATAAACGCAAATGGCAGCCATTTGCAGCAAATAACCAATACTGCTGCTGATAATTGGAATCCGCAATGGGCTCCTAAAGGTCATCGAATTGCATTTGTTTCCAATCGTGATGGCAATGAGGAAATCTATAAGATGAATTCCGATGGGAGCAGCCAAACCAATCTAACCCTAAATAACTTTACGGATGATTCACCGGTATGGTCGCCTAACGGCCAATTTATAGCTTTTCGTTCAAAGCGGGACGGCAATTATCAAATTTATGTTATCAAAGAAAATGGCACCGGCCTTTATAATCTCACCAAAACCAGCGCTGATGAAGAATTCCCTGCCTGGTCGCCTGATAGTACCAAAATTGCCTTTGTTTCAAAACGCGATGAAAATGAAGAAATTTATGTTTCGAATTTAAGTCGCAGTTGGGTATCTCGTTTAACTGTGAATCCCGGTGCTGATCGCTGGCCGTCTTGGTCACCGGATGGCAGTGAGATTATCTATGCTTCATTTCGGGATACCAACTGGGAAATATGTAAAAATCGTCTCAATGATATCCGGACCACTTTACTTTCCCAAACCCCAATTAATGAATTTGAACCCTTTTGTGCGCCCTGAAACTTAAAAATCCAAAAGATGAACCTACTAGGAAACATTTTTCATTGATTCCAATAGATCATTGAAAAGGATCCCCATTTTTTCCTTAATTGCAGTGATTTTTAATTTTTCATCATTTGGAATCGTTTTCGCTGCTTTCTGCAAATTCTCTACGAATTCCCCCAGCTGTTCCTGGATTTCAAAAAAATCTCGTTGTAACTTGTCGGCTTCGGAAAAATTACTTTGCTCTTCGTAATAATCAACCACTGTTTTTTTAATAAATTCGCTCAAATTAATATTCTCCGGCAAGTGGTTGACAATCTGCAAAAATCTTCGATCTACTTCACTGCGTGCCCCGGCGCGCAGTCTGAATTCCCTTGGCTGAAGTCTTAGTCTGCCCATTGATTTCTTGCCTCCCAGCTTTCGATTTAAGGTACTGCTTGTATTATAATTTGTATTATAACCAACCAAGAGTTTTTCTACAACTGAAATGCAATTGTTAGCTACAGTCTTTATGCCAAAGTTGAAACAATTATTAGACAATCGGTATATAAAAATTCCATTATCACATTATCGGCCAAAAAAACACCTGAATATACTCTATATGAGAACTCCAATTTAAAATTTTTGGGAGAGGTGCTTTGCATGGGATTTCCTGGCGGTGGATGTTTTGGTGGTTGTGATTGGATTATTTGGTTGATTATTATCATTGTTATATTCTGTTGTTTTTGTGGTAATATATTTTAAAATAAACTCTACACGGCTTTCACATATAGGATTTAAAACTTTACCAGATTCGATTTAAACCATGGTCCATTTCAATAATGCCAAAAAAGGTACCCTCTAGCTTTCTAGGGAGTACCTTTCGCCTCAAATCGATAAACATCATTCATAATCTGCTATTGCCTTGTCACCTTTGAAATAAAGCTTGGCATAACAACCATCTATGTCACTCATGACCAGGAAAAAGCCCTTTCCGTTACCTAACTTTTTCCGATTCGTTCTTCTTTATAAATTTTCCCCTGATAACTCCAACGCCCATCGCCCAGGCTCTTAGCTGATTTATCGTTGCCAGGAATTTCATCTGGCTCTTTCTTGATTGCTGCTTTCTTTTTTTCATCATTTAGCTCAATTTTTTTATCAATGTTATCTTCCATTAAGTTTTCTCCCTACACAATTTCCTTTATTCAATCACCAGTCCGACTTCACACTTAAAACTACGCCTTCGTAACATTTTCAGCTTGCGGACCACGCGCGCCTTGGGTTAAATCGAAATGAACCTTCTGCCCTTCCTCTAATGATTTGTAACCGTTCATATTAATTGCTGAGAAATGGACAAATACATCATCGCCACCCTCTCGCTCGATGAAACCGAAACCTTTATCGGCATTAAACCATTTGACCTTTCCTTCCATCAACAAACCTCCTGATTAATTGGATATCCTTTAAAATACTGGATTGCTATT
>JAEZKW010000167.1 GCA_023415375.1 Bacillota bacterium | reverse complement strand
TTTAATGGTCTCATTGCCAATCTTATTCAATAATTAATTCAAAAGTAATTTTGGCATTTAACGATCCCGCTGCCGAACAATACTTGGTTTGTGAAAGCTCAATTGCATGCTTTGCTTTTTCAGAATCAAGATTCATCCCGTTCATTCGATAAATCATATGAATATCAGTGAAACGTTTCGGATGTTCAGGTGCTTGTTCGGCAATAATGGAAATGGTTAATTTCCCCAGATCCTGATGCATCTTTCGCATAATCGAAACCACATCAGCGCCGGAACAGCCTCCTAAGCCGAATAACAAGAGTTCCATGGGCCTGGCACCTGAATCAGATCCTCCAACATCAGCATCGACATCTACTTTAACTAGATGACCGGTATTACCGCTTGCCGTAAAGCCCATTTTCCCATCCCAAATCATTTGAGCATTCATTGAGCTTCCTCCTTAATCCCGGATTTCAACTTTTGATCGGAGAATTTTATAGATACATGTGTAGCATCGCAAAATGGTTTATTCTTTGATTCACCACATCGGCATAGCACTACTCTATTTCTTTGCTCATTGATATGCCCGTCTGAAAATTCAATTGGGATATTTCCTTTAACAAATATTCCACCACTTACTCCTTCTTCAGGATCCTGAAGGATATCGACGGATGGCTCATACTTAGGTTCAATTTGCTTTCCTTCTTTATTAACAGCAACTAATCTTCCTGCCGGACATTCATTGGCCGCTGCAATAGCTTCTTCTTTTGCTGCCGGATTATCAGAGTTTCTTACCAGTTCCCATACATTTCCTTTTTCTCTATGACAAAAACGAGCTAAAGCACAGCGATTGTCGTCCAAAAGGTCAAGACCCGGACCCTTAATTAATTCTGCCCGCTCTTCATATCCAGTTTTTGAAGCAGTTTCGGTTCCGTCAAAATCGCTCTTTCCGTGGGCTCCGTCACAATACGGTTTATTTCTTGACTTTCCACAACGACACAATGCAAATTCTTCCGAGCGAGGAAATTCACGTCCATCTTTAAATTCATATCCTCTTCCCTTAGGAATTATTATCTTTTCGGCAAAATGAATATTACCTGAAACAATATAAGGTCCATCCTTCAATATCTTTACCTTGATTTTCTTTTCCCTTCCGCTCATTTAATATTATCTCCTTCTAAACTCTACTAAAGATTAATAACAATTAACACCCTTTAATCTCCATATACTTTTTTCATTTCACTAATTGTGCCAGGGGATACTTTACTTCTCCAACTGTAATGGCATCCTTCTTTCATATTTATTATGTTCATTCTTATTGATTCATTGGTGAAATCCTGTAATTGTAAGGAAATTCCCCACAATTTATAAAAAACCTCCCCAAAATGATAAAAAGCCGTATTTGCGGCTTTTCGAGTTAAAGGAATTTTTATTAATTGAGTTGATGTTTGCTATCGACTTTTTTTCCAAAAGGTTCCATCGTCTTCTGCCTGTAATTTTCGATAATACCAGAATGCTGCCGAAAACCATTAATCTATGCAATTCATTTTTTAAGCGCAAATTTATTTTTAATTTGCCGCCCTTCTAGTTACGGGACGCATACTGCCGGCATAACTTTCGAGTCCTTTGATGATTGCCCCAGCACAAGCAGAGCGGAAATCATCGGTTTTTAGATAGGCCTCTTCCTCGGGCACAATCATATAAGCAGATTCCGTGAGGATGGAAGGCATCTGGGGAGAACGTGTCAATGCCAGATTATCATAGTATAAGCCGTCATCCGGCAAATTGTAATCACTGGCGCCAACAAATCTCCGGTAATATGCTAAGTGGACTTCACTCGCTAGTTGCAGACTCATCGGAGTAAAATAATAAACGCCAAAACCGTGCTTAAGAAATGGATTTCCGCCATAGGGCAGCGCGTTATTATGGACGCTAATCAGGATGTCCGCTTTATTTTGCCAGGCTATTTTAGGCCTGTCGGCTAGCGGAACATCATCATTACCAGTGCGGATCATAACTACATTAGCGCCTTTTGCTAGAAGTTGCTGTTGTAAATTTTGAGCCAGGGCTAGATTGGCATCTTTCTCCATATAACCGGTATTACCTACTGCCCCGGTGTCCGGCAGTCCATGACCGGCATCTACGGCGATCGTTAGCCCTTCTATAGCTGAGCGCGCATTCAATGGTAACGAAGGAGGCGTTCTTAATTCAAGTACAAAATTATTTCCTTCAAAGCGGGGATCATAACCCCACCAGCTTTTAGGGTTTGTAAAAATCCGCAATCGGTAGGTTTCCTCATCATCCTGAAACCAGCAGATACTGGTGACAATACCGCATACGGGATTGGAGATTAAATCGGTATTTGAGTAGGCTCCATAAAATGAAACATCGATATATTTCCCTTCTACATCGGGCTCAATTTTGAAAGGGATCTTACAGCCGAGTGGCACCCGAATTTTCGTGGAACGATCATTGGAATTAACCCCAATACTTCCGATTACGACATGGGCAGGTATCGTTCCTTCCGGAAGCATTCTTACCTGGTTGGCACTCACCCATACGGTCTTGGTCTTGGTCAGTTTGACCCGGTATTCTTCACCCTTTCGTCCAGATAATTGCAACAAGGTGCCAAGCGGAGGGAACATCAGATACCCTGCTTTATCACTTTGAGTAATAGCCGGACCCGTTCGCAAGACAACATCAGGCGAAGTGGTTTCAGCCGTTACCGGAATACGCTTTGGGAATATTGAGAGTGAACCGGCTGATTCTTTAGTAATTTTTTTATGATTATCTTTGAGCGTTATCGTAAATTTGGATTTTTTTAATTTATCATGTTCACCGATTTGATAAACTCCACGATAAATACCGCTTGAAGGCGATGATTCAAGCATTGGAAACTGATAATGTACTCCTTGCACTGTAAAAAAAGCTTTCTTACCGGGTGTCCCTTGACAAACCACTTCAATATTATCCCCGGGCAATAATTCTTGATCTTGGGATGGGCTTACATCGGTGATGGTTAACTCGCCAGATGCCGCTGTTTTTGAGGCTGGAGCGCCTACCTGAACATTCCGGACAAGATGATAAGTTACATCTCCCAGTTGAAAGTCGGCTTTGATTTGAAATGGGCCCGGCGATAGCTGTATCATGGTTACAAAGCCGCCGCTTGTATAAACGGGTACTTGAGTACCGTTAATCCAGAGTTTACCTCCTACCGGTACCGAACCATACACAAAGGTCGTTGGTATCCCAGGAATGTGTTCGTTTTCCGCTGGTTCGACAATTTGTATCGGATTGTTCAATCCGGCTGAAACAGAATTATTATCATTCGTAGTACTGGTTCGATTGGCCGGTTGAGACTGAGGCGAATCTGAATTGCTATCCGCATTTAATACGCTGCCATATATCAAAGACAACAATATCATTAACAATAGTAAAGAGATTGAATTAACTGCTTTTTTCATGAATCAACACCTCAGCTTCTGTTTGAAAATATAATTGAATGTATTTCTTTTGGGTGAGGTATACTTCCTTCAATGTTTCTATGGAAATTAATAATCATTGAGCGAAAGAAAGATAACTGAAGATAAAAAAACAGTTATTCCGTGAGAGGAAAACTGGTTTCTTTATTACTTTATTATTTTTAAATTTTAAAAATCTTATATCCGGCAGGTGCGAATTTCAGTGATGATAATTGCCTTTGCGCCTAATGCTGCCAATTGATCGACAATGGTGTTCATATTGGACTTTTTAACCATTGCTTTGACAGCAACCCAGTTATCATTACTGAGTGGAGAGATTGTGGGAGATTCAATACCGGGAGTAATTTTACAAGCCTCCTCCAAGGTCTTTTTTGGAATATCGTATTCGGCAAGCACGTACTCCCGAGCCACAATGATTCCCTTTAGACGTTGAAGAAATAGCTCTACGTCTTTTTTAGATGTTGTATCCTCGGAATGAGCAATTAGGATCGCCTCGGATTTCAGTAGAGGTTTATCAATTTTCATCAATCCGGCTTCTTCTAGAGTTTTTCCGGATTGAACCACATCGGCGATGACATCCGCTACACCCAGCTTTATTGAGATCTCTACCGCTCCATCCAGCTTTACGATCTGAGCTTTAATTCCACGTTCTTTTAAATCATGTTCCACTAAACGAGGATATGAAGTGGCAATACGTTTTCCTGAAAATTCATTGGGTGTAAGTGTACTTCCTTTGGGAACGGCATAAAAGAACGAAGAATGACCAAAATTGAGTGATAAAAGTTCTATCACTTTGGCTTCACTATCCAAAACCAAATCCCGTCCTGTAATTCCCAAGTCCAAAAACCCATTACCAATATATATTGCAATATCGCGGGGACGCAGAAAATAAAAATCAACCTCATTGGCAAGATCCTGAATTACCAGTTCACTGGAATTTCGTTTGCATTTATACCCGGCTTCAGTGACTAAACGAACTGCATCTTCGGATAAAGTACCCTTATTGGGTAACGCTATCTTGATCATTGAAACATTCTCCTTTTTTGGTTTTAAAGATACTTATAGACATCATCAAGGGTTAAATCACAAGCCAACATCATAACTTGAATGTGATAAAGAAGTTGTGATATTTCTTCTGCAGTTTTCTCTTTTCCCTCATATTCAGCAGCCATCCATACTTCAGCTGCCTCTTCAACAATCTTTTTACCAATGGCATGTTTGCCTTTGTTAAATTCTTTAACTGTTCCCGAAGTTGGGTCCTGACTTTTCACTTTGGTCGCTAATTCTGAAAATAAGGTTTCAAACTGCTTCATAATTATCTCCATTCGATCGTTTCATTTGATTTTTGAAATAAAATCTTGAACTATTATAACATAAAAATTTGCAAATTGACTGAGTAAATGTTCACATAGTAAATAGGTACTTATCTAAAAGTTCAGACAAGTTTTAATGTCCAGTCTTCCACATTCCATATATCGGATATCCAATCGTTATAAAACTCAGGTTCATGGCTGACAATAACCACCGTACCTTTAAATTCCCGTAAGGCTTTCTTAAGTTCGGCCTTGGCATCAACATCAAGATGGTTAGTGGGTTCGTCAAGAACCAACCAATTGATTTCCCGTAGCATCAGTTTGCAAAGTCGTACTTTAGCATTTTCACCACCGCTTAGCATCATCATCTGCGTGGCGATATGCTCCTTCGTTAAGCCGCAGCCTGCCAAAGCGCCGCGAACTCCGGCATTACCAAGTCCGGGGAATTCATTCCATATTTCCTCTAGAGCAGTGTTGCTATTGTTTTTACCTGATTCTTGTTCAAAATAACCGGGGATTACTAATTCATCCAATTTCACTGAACCCGATAACGGGGGATGAATACCTAGAAGGGTTTTTAATAGGGTTGATTTACCGAGGCCATTAACACCCCGAATGGCGACTTTTTTACCACGTTCCAAGACCAAATTAAGCGGTCTGGTCAGTGGTTCATCATAGCCAATCACCAGATCCTCGGCACGAAAAATGAATTTACTGGGAGTTTTCGCTTCTTGAAATTTAAAGGTCGGTTTTAATTTGATCCGATCCTTTTCAATGAGGTCCATTTTATCAAGCTTTTTTTGACGGCTTTTAGCCAAATTCGCGGTTGCCGCTCGGGCTTTATTACGGGCTACAAAGTCTTCCAACCGTTCGATCTCTTTTTGTTGTTTATCAAAGGCTTTTTGATTTTGTTCTTTTTTAAGGAGATACAATTGTTGAAAATCATCATAATTACCGGTATAACGAGTTAATTTGGCATTTTCCACATGATAGATCACGTTCACAACATCATTCAGAAATGGAATATCATGCGATACAAGAATAAAAGCATTTTCATAATTCTGCAAATAGTTTTTTAACCACAGGATATGGTTGACATCGAGAAAATTAGTGGGTTCATCCATAATCAAGATCATTGGGTTTTGTAGAAGCAGTTTCGTTAGCAATACTTTTGCTCTTTGGCCACCGCTGAGTTCACTGACATCCCGGTCAAGGCCAATTTCCCCCAGGCCTAACCCATTAGCAACCTCTTCAATTTTAGCGTCGATCGTATAAAAACCATTATGTTCTAGTGAACTTTGAATCTCTCCAACATCCTCCATCATAGCCGTTATTTCATTTTCTGAAGCACAACCCATTTTTTCATAGATTTGCAGCATCTCCTGTTCAAGATCGAACATCTGTTGAAAGGCTTCGCGTAAAACTTCTCGGATGGTTTTTCCTTTAGTTAATGCGGTGTGCTGATCTAAATAACCGGTAGTAATCCGATTGCACCATTCGATTTTTCCATCATCGGGCGAAATCTTTCCGGTGATGATATTCAGAAAAGTGGTTTTACCTTCTCCATTGGCACCAACCAAACCGACATGTTCCCCTTTAAGTAACCGGAATGATGCATTTTCCAATATTTTACGCTCGCCAAAACCATGACTGACATTTTCTACAGTTAATATGCTCATTTTGCCTCATTTGTTATAGTAAGATTCAATTTTAAATTTTAGAAGATTCCTCATTATTGCATGAGATTCTATTACAACCTTGCGACTGTTGTGGTAGTAACTTGAATGTTCAAATCTCCCTTGCATTATTTTAACTGAATTACTTCCTAAAAGTAAAGCCAAAGTAAATGTTTATGATAAGTTTTTTAATAAAATTCCAAATCACGTGGATTTTGGTATCGTTATTCAATCAGAAAATCTTGCCAAGTCTTATTGTTTTCGATATAATAAGTTTGATTTATTAAAAATTGTTTGTTTGATAGAAATTTATTCATTAAGCCTAGGCTTTACCTACATGCATGGGACTTATGGCCTGATAAGGTTCATGGGTCTCTTTTTTCAAATTGAAGAAAGTATCTCCGTAATCACGGGTAATTGGAAATAATTTGGAGTACACTATGCAGGTTACTATTCTTTTTGTGAATGATACCTCAAAATCCGATTTGCTCACACAGTTGAATCAAGGAGGACCAGTATGGATGAGAAAGTAACGAGACAAGCAGCCAAAGCGGCTGGAATGATCTCAGTTATGTTTTTAATTAGCCGGATCTTAGGCTTTGTGCGGGAAAGTCTTTCAGGAAGTCTCTTTACCCGTTTTGAAACAGATTCTTTTTTTGCGGCTTTTATTATCCCGGATGTGATGTATTATTTATTAGTCGGCGGTGCACTTTCAGCAGCTTTTATTCCAATTTTCACCGAATATTTATCAAAGGGTAAAGAAGAAGAAGGCTGGAAAATGGCCAGCACTTTTATAAATTTAGTATTTTTAATCCTTGCTGGATTAACTATTTTAGGAGTGTTTTTTACCCGTTGGATTATTCCACTGGAAGCTCCTCATTTTCCTCCAAATAAGATTCATTTATTAATCAGCTTAACCAAGATTATGTTTCCCGCTGTTTGTTTCACTGCACTTGCCGGATTAGTCGGAGGCGTTTTAAATTCTTATCGCAACTTTTTAGGGCCTGCTTTGGGTCCGAACATTTACAATATTGGAATTATTGCCGGAGCTGCTTTGTTAGGATCCCGTTTTGGTATCAAAGGAATGGCTATTGGAGTCCTTATTGGAGCTATCGGAAATTTTTTAACACAATTGATGTTTTTACCCCGATGCGGCGGCCGATATTATCGCTTTGGTTATATTGATCTTAAAAATACCGGTTTTCATAGGATGTTGCTGCTGTGGATTCCGGCTTTAATTGGCCTATCAGCTGATCAGGTCAATATTTGGGCTACCACCGCGATGGCTTCCGGACTTCCTGAAGGAGGTATCACGGCTATCCGTTTTGCCAACCGACTGGTTCAATTGCCAATCGGAATTTTTGCCGCCGGAATTTCGATGGCTTTCTTTCCTTTGCTTTCAAGTTTAGTGGCAGAAAAGAAAATCGAACATTATAAAGATACTTTATCCCTAGCCCTGCGAACTATCTTCTTTATCATGATTCCGTCCGGAATTGGTTTAATTGTTTTACGTTATCCGATCGTTAAATTGTTATTTGAGCGTCAGAAATTTACACCACACGATACAGCACTCACTTCATATGCTTTACTTTTCTATAGTTTAACAATCTTTGCTCATGCCGCAATTTTAATGCTTCCAAGGGCATTTTATGCCTTACAGGACACCAAGACCCCGGTAATTGTCAGCTTTATTGCTGTTTCTTCCAGTATCCTTTTTAACTGGTTATTTCTGAAATATACTACATTAGGGGTTGGCGGTTTCGCATTATCCTTCTCTATTATGGGACTAGTGAACATGTTACTATTGATGATGATTTTACGGCGTAAAATTGGTGGTATGAGAGGTTACAGCATTTTAAAATCTTTTTCCAAAGCATTGTTGGCTTCTTTAGTGATGGGAATTGGCATTTATTTCTTTTTAAAGTTAAGTAGTCCTCTTACTCATAATCTAAGCGGCCATTTAGAGGCGGCTGTTCAAATACTTGGTGGGATGATTATTGGGGCATTGGTATATGTGGGATGTGCTTGGTTTTTGAAAATGGAAGAATTAAGTATGTTTTTAGCGCAAATCCGTAAAAAACTGCATTTAAAAACTGTATAAGAAAGATTTGACTCTTCTTTTAAATTAAACAGTCTTCCCCCGATGTAAATTTATCTTCTGTATTTACACTCGGGACATAGAGACTGTTTTTTTATTTGCCCCCTGTGAGGCAAAAATTTACTTGTATTTGACTCAACTTTCGCATTTTATAATTGCAGCTTAAGCTTGATATAATTGAGTAAACCAGAAACCATTCGTAAAGTTGACAGGCAAAAATTAAAGTGAAAGACGAATTATAAAGTTGCCTATTTTACCTAACCCCCTTAGCCCCTTCCCTCCTTCGAGACGCATTCATCTGGGACAGGGAAGGGGAGCTTTTGAGGGTGATTATAAGCCTTGATCAGAGAAATGTAGTCTTTCATAACATTCCCAAAATTAGGAATTAGAGAGAAATGATT
>JAEZKW010000157.1 GCA_023415375.1 Bacillota bacterium | reverse complement strand
CCTATCTGGGCAATCTCTTCACGGCTCTTGCCGTTGCAGCTCCCATTGTCCTGGCGGGCACTTTTTATTCGGTTAACTCGCTCGGCGGCGGAATCGGTGGTTTCTTCATGGGCATGGTGAGTGACCGTGTGTTTCATGGGAATCGCAAGAACGTGTTGATGTTCGTGAACGCTCTCGGCGTTCTGCTGCTCCTTCTCATGGCTTTTGCGGTGCCTAAAATGGGCTTAGTCGGCATAGCCTGTGTGGTGTTTGCCTACGGCATCTTCGATGTCAGCTGGACCGGCCTTTATGTCTCATTTGCTACTGAGCTCACCGGCTTGAAGACGGCGGGTGCAGCCTCGGGAATTTCCTTGGCGTTCGGTTTCGCCGGCATGTTTGCGTTAGCGCCCATCTTTGGTGCCATCGTTGACATTACCCGTGGTTACATGTGGGGATGGATTGCCATGGCGGTACTGACGGCTATCGGTGTTCTTCTCCTTATCCCTTGCAAAGAATCGGACCGCAAGGCTTAATACGATGTTCAAAAGACCTGAGGCTGTCTAAAAAGTAATTCGAAATCAATAAGAAATACAATATATTACTTCATCTAAATGTTGATTTTGATATATTGTATTTCTTTATCGCTAAATTTACTTTTGTGACAGCCCGGTCAATGACATGAAGAAAGGGGATACTTAAATGCGTAACCCAGTTGATTTTGAAACCGATGTTTTAATCGTTGGTTATGGTGGGGCCGGGGCAGTGGCAGCTATCGCTGCTTATGACAGCGGCGCAAAAGTAACCATTCTCGAAAAAATGAACCAGGGCGGCGGTGCCACCCGTCTATCTTCAGGTGGCATTTACATCCCTCTTGATATGGAATTTGCCAATTATCTGGAGGACATTTGGCTTGGCAGAACATCGCGGGTCATTCTTGACCTCTATGTCGAGCACGCCATGCACATCGAGGAATATTGCAAATCAATTGGTGTATCCATTAGCCGTTGGAAGGGAAACAGTCAGGAAGTTTCTGTATCCTATCCTCCTCTGGGACGTCCGAGCTGGCCGAAGGTCCGCGATGGCAATATGATCAGAGTCCACGCGACAGCAGCTGATGAAGAGCCTGTTGATCCCGAAGTATGGGCAAAGATGACCAACAACGAGCGGGTTAGACACATCGGACGTACTTACGGTATCAGCCTTTGGGAACAGCTGAAGGCCAGAACAGAAGAACGTGACATCCCAATCCACTACAACACTCGTGCAAAGGATCTAATCCGAAACGAAAAGGGTGAAGTAACCGGTATTGTCGCTGAATGCCAAGGTAAGCAGGTTGTTTATAAGGCCAAGAAGGCTGTTATCATGACCACCGGTGGTTTCGCATCGAATGAACAAATGAAAGAAGCTTTCTTACCCTGCCCGTTCGTCTACGCCGGTACCAACGATTTTGCGACCGGTGACGGTCATATCATGTGCATGAAAGCTGGCGCAAGGATCTGGCACATGCAGGCAGTGTGCGGACAGGTTGGCTTTAAAGCTCTTGAATTCGATCAGGCGTTCCAGCCGCGTGCTGTCAGTGAAGCATTTGTCTGGGCAGATAAATTGGGCAGACGTTATACCAACGAAACCCAGGAAAAGCTGCATAATGCTTGGCGCAATGTTTCCCTGTTCGATCCCGAAAATAATCTCCGCGAAGGGAAGCAGTGGCCGCGTATTCCTATGTATATGATCTTCGATGAAACCATGATGAAGAACGCTCCGATTTCCCGTGACTGGAGACCCAACGAGGACTACCAGTGGAGCCTGGATAACAGCGAAGAGCTCAAACGCGGATGGATTAAGAAAGGCGACACCATCGCTGAACTGGCTCGCGAAATTGGTATGGAGGAATCAGTCCTAGAACTGACGATTGCCAAGTTTAATGATTATTGCCGCATTGGCGCAGATCCGGAATTTGGACGTGATCCTAAGACTATGAAGCCGATTCATAATGGGCCTTATTATGCGCTGCCGTGGATACCGATGCTAATCAGCACCCAGGGCGGCCCCGAGCATGACAAGGATGCCCGTGTACTGGACTACAATAGCAATCCGATTCCGAGATTGTACGCCGCTGGCGAGTTATCCTCTATCATTGGGTGGCTTTACGAAGCGGGTGGTGGACACACCGAGTGTATAGTTTTCGGCAAGATTGCCGGTGAAAATGCAGCAAAAGAAACTCCTTTAGTGGGTTAATGGTAATCTCAATAGAGGCTGTCTAAAAAGTACTTTAAAATCAACAAGATATCCAATAAAAAGTGTCATAGATTAAGCAAAACATTATACATTGTATATCTATATCGAGCGTGCGTCTATACACGAATTTACTTTTGGGACAGCCCTTATTGCCTAATTTTAGGGAACAGAGAGGAGATATATAATGAACGAAATAAAATTATCCAATCAGTCCGAGCCATCGGCGGCTCATTATGTGAGCACAGGGACATTCTCATCCTCCTATCGTTGGGTTATTCTGTATGTAGCATTTTTTGTTCAGGTGTGCTGCTCCCTGGCGATCGCCTGCCTATCCCCGTTAGGGCCATACATCAGGGAAGGCCTCGGCATGTCGTACGCCCAGTTCGGTCTACTCTTTTCTGCTGTTAACCTGGGCTCGATGATAATGCTGACGTTTACAGGCCATTTAGTCGATAAGACCGGTGTACGTATCATTATGCTGATCGGTCAGATCTTAATGGGCATTTTTATTGCAATCGGCGCACTCAGCAACGCTCCGTGGCAGCTGTTGCTCGTTTTGTTCCTGGCCGGGATTTGTAATTCGATCGCAGGACCGACCGGAGCCAAGGCGATCCTAACATGGTTCGCTCCCAAGAGTCGTGCCACAGCAATGGGCATTAAACAGGCTGGCATTCCTGTCGCCGGCATCATTGCTGGCGCCATTATTCCTACAATAGCTGTAGCATTTGGCTGGCGATCGGCGTTTACCCTTATCGGAGCAGTCATTGCTCTATCGGGAGTACTCAGCTTCGTGTTATACCGCGACTCCGACATCATGAAGGAAATTAGAAAGGCCGGAGTCAATAATGTTACATGGCGTGAAGTTTCCAAGGACATTTTCACCCGCGACATCGTGCTGCTAAGCATTGGCTGCGGTATTCTCATGGGTGTGCAGTTCGCCTTCACCGGTTACATGGTTGTCTATCTGGGCGAGGTCTTCAAGGCCGCTGCCGTTGCAGCTCCCATTGTCCTAGCAGGCACCTTTTATTCAATTAATTCAGCGGGCGGCATGATCGGTAGAGTTGGCTTGGGCCTGGTGAGCGACTATTTATTCGGGGGCAAGCGCAAAGGCACTTTGATCGCTATAAACGTCATTGCTGTCGTAATCCTCATCATGATGGCTTTCGTAGTGCCCAGTATGGGTATCATTGGCATTGGTATTGTGGTATTCCTGTTCGGTCTCACTGCAGTCAGCTTTACCGGCCTTCAACTCTCGTTGGTTTCAGAGCTCGTAGGTTTTAAGGCATCAGGAGCTGCCACCGGATTTACCTTGGCGTTAAGTTTTTGTGGCATGATGTTGGTCCCGCCCATCTTCGGTTCCGTCGTTGATGCCACCGGCGGTTACTTCTGGGGTTGGATTCTACTGGCGGTACTGGCGGCCGTCGGCGTTGCCTTCCTTCTCCCTGTCAGAGAATCACAGGTCAAAGCCTAACGCGATATCCAAAATCGAGAAGCTCGAGTGTGCATTCGAAACATATTGCCCAAAGCTATTCTATCTAGTGCTGACCACCGTTGCAGCCGGGGATATTGGTTGGATATCTATTTTCACTGCTTTGGAGAGCACCATGTTAGCCTAACTCCAACAAATCATATTTTCGGACGCCTTGTAGTTTGAGGCATTAAGTTATCTTCATAAATTATTGCAGTGAACATCCCAGTGATTTTTTTGCATGTTATTGACCATATGGGTTATCGGCATTAGACTTAATATCCCAGGTTTCTCCGGAAGCAACCGGAATGGTGTTTTCTCATATACAGGCCATGCTGGAATAAAAACGCGCACCAAAAATTATAATTTTTTATATTATAGCGATATTATATAAAGTTTTCAATCGGTTTTTCCGACTTAATAATTATGTATTCTATAATTTTCACCGAATAGTTGTTTGAAGTGTAACAGTCTTCAAATTTGGAGAAGACTAGTTAAATATCAACACAGAGGAGATGGGAGTCAACTCAAGGCGGGAAGTTTTTATCAAATTGTCGGAAAAAGTGATTTTGTTTTTGGAGATTGCCAAGATCCGTAAATCGGGAGAAACTGGCCGATTTGAAGCAACAATTAAATCTTGCATGGGAGAATAGCCTGTCATTTTTATTATAAGCAAAGTATTCCAGGTTAACAAACGTGAAATTACAAACGTATGTGGACAGATTATTGGAGGCGGTATTATGCAAATTAAGGCGAAACTTAGCTCCCGAATTATTTTTGGTTACAGCTTGATATTTGTAATAGTTTTTGCGATTGCGGGCATTGCGCTCACTGGCATGTGGCGGATTCATACCAAAATGAAAGAGATAATGAGCAATACCGAAAAGATAAAAATGATTGAAACAATAAGGCGGGCAACTCTGCTTATTTCCAAAAATACCAGGGGGAGTATTATATATAGCAGCGATCCGGAAATTTTAAAACAGCTCACCAGTGAAAATATGGCAGCCCGTTCTGAATCGGTGAAAGCGATTGAAACTTTGAAAAAGGCTACTTTTACCAAAGAAGAAAAAGCAGCATTTGAACGTTGGCTTGCCAGCCGCAGTAAGAATATACCCGTCAACGATCAAGTAATCGAGCTGATCAATGCCAATAAAATGACGGAAGCGGCTTCGCTACTAGCAGATAAATCCGACCCCTTACTCCAGCAATCAATGGAAATGCAGGCGAAACTTGCTGATTTAATCGGCGCTGAAAGTATAGCGGCTGATTACAGTGCGATTCAAACATTCACCAACTCTTTCGGATTATTATTGGTATTGGTGGTCAGCTGTGTTATTTTGGGAATTATCAGCGCCATCATCATTATCCGTAGTATTACCAAACCTATCAATCAGATCGTCTCCAACATGAATCAAAGCTCCAATCAAGTTGCTGCGGCTTCTGTTCAACTATCATCCTCCGCCCAACAGTTATCACAAGGCAGCGCCGAACAGGCATTCTCCATTGAAGAAACATCATCCATTTTACAAGAAACCTCATCCATGCTGCAACAAAACGTCGCCAATATAAAGCAGGTGGCCCAACTGTCGGAACAGGCAGATGAATCCGCCGGCAGGGGCACTAGTGAAATGCAGGAGATGATGAGTTCAATCCAGGAGATTAAGAAATCCAGCGATCAAATTGCGAAAATCATTAAAGTGATTGATGATATCGCCTTTCAGACTAATATTCTAGCCCTGAACGCGGCAATTGAGGCGGCAAGAGCCGGGGAAGCCGGTATGGGGTTTGCCGTAGTGGCGGAAGAGGTTAGAAATTTGGCGGGGCGGAGCGCCCAGGCAGCGAAAGATACCACCGCGATTATTGAAGCCAATATTGAATTATCGGGTAAAGGTGTCTCCGTCGCCGAAAAGGTACGTGAAGTCTTGAATGAAATAACCATTCGGGCAAAAAAAGTCAACGAATTAATCAATGAGATTTCGGCTGCCAGTGAGGAACAAGCCCAAGGAGTAGAGCAAGTGAATAAGGCAATGACCCAAATGGAGAGCGTGACCCAACAAAATGCTGCCACTGCGGAGGAGAGTGCCTCGGCATCCGAAGAGTTGAATGCTCAAGCTGAAGGTATGCGTACAATCGTCCGGGAACTTTCACAGATCGTCAATGGTATGAAAAGCGTGCTGGGGAACGAGAATCTAAATGCACGTTATGAGGTCAATCATCAAAGCCTTCATTCCAGTCAGGATCTAAAAGCGATTGGGGCTGGCGGTCAGAATACTTTACTGACGGATAAAGCAAAAACGAAAGTCGTTTCTCCGGAAGATGTAATTCCGCTTGAAAAAGACCCTCGTCAATTTTAAGGAATCTTAAAAGTAAAAAGAGCCTCCATCCCGAAGATTACTAACTAAACTGCTACCAGCTAAAAGCCGGTAACAGTTTAGTTCAATACGGAACGGAGGTTTTACTATAACAATGTACTTAAGTTTCCGCCATTATAGCATTTGCCTGGTCCGTTCGGTGGTCCAGGGTAAAAAATGATCAAAGGCCAGACTCAACAATTTAGCTCTTTGGACATAGGCTTTTGTTTCGACATAAGGGGGAACTCCCTGATACCTGGATACTGAGCCCGGGCCTGCGTTATAAGCAGCTATCGCCAACTCCAAGCTACCAAAGTATTGAATCTGTTCCTGTAGATACTTTGATCCCACTTGGATATTTTTATGGATATTTTGCCAGTCATCCAATTTATCCGGTGAGAGTTGCATGAGGCCCCGGCAACCGGCCGGACTGACCGCCTTAACCTTATATTCACTTTCCACGCCAATTATAATTGCGATTAAAACCGGATCGAATGTATCCATAATAGCGTCATGGATTTCAGGATTATTGCAATTAAACCTCCTCATGACAGTGGTTACTTTATCGGATACGATTTGCCTTGCTTTATTTTGTTGATTGATTTTATTCATTTCTTGAATCAAATATGTAGTACTACCTATAATTGTCATCATTAAAAAGGCTATCAACAGTAACTTTAAACGAAATCCCTTTTGTAAAATCAAATATTTTCCTTCCTTCTTCTTTCATAATCATTCAATAGTCGTGACAATATTCTGCTAAATTTGTTTATAGCTATGAATAAGACATGTTACACCAGTATAACTAATAACATAATATTTTGTCAACTTATTTGGAAGATTGTTCATATTTCGATATCGAGCCTTCCAGTGTAACAAAGGTTCTTTTATTGAATAACGGTATTTTTAAAAATAATGTAACATTCTGATGCTAGATCAAGATGTTACATCATTTTTGCCAATTTGGAAAACAATAATACATACTGGAAGGATCATTTGAGGAAGTAGCGGAATGCAAAGAAAATAGCAGGAAAGAACAAAAAAATCCCGAATAGTAACTGTTAACTATTTGATTAAAAATGATTGCTATCATGGAGATTGGCGTTCTTGCGGCTTTTGGACTGCAGTTTTTAGTACCAATCGCGCCGCTGCGTGTACACGCAAAAACGTATAGACGCAAAATATGGGGAGCTACGATGAGTAAAAGATGGAAGCTGACTGAAAATTTAAATAATAATGCTTTTCAAATGGCTCAGCAATTGGGAATCTCCCCGCTGCTTGCCCAGTTAATTTGCAACCGTGGTATTACGGATGTTATTGCAGCGGAAGCTTTTTTATCACCCACGCTCGAAGACTTGAATGACCCGTTTTTGTTTAAAGACATGAGGCGGGCTGTGGAACGGTTAAAACGTGCTATTCATAATCAAGAAACAGTTTTAATATATGGTGATTATGATGTAGATGGAATTACCTCTATTTCAGTCATGATTAGGGTATTATCCAAATATTTACCGGGGAAACTTATTTACTACATCCCCAAAAGACTGGAAGAAGGTTACGGGCTGCATTTAAGTTCTTTAGACAAAGCGCTTGCCAAAGGGGTTACATTAATAATTACGGTGGATTGTGGTATTAGTGCTGTGGAAGAGGCGGTATTTCTAAAGTCGAAAGGCATTGATTTAATCATAACCGATCACCATGAGTCCAAAGATACTTTACCGGACGCTTATGCTTTAATTGATCCGAAGGTACCGGGTACAGGTTACCCTTTTCCCCAGCTCGCTGGAGTGGGAGTTACCTTTAAATTATTACAAGGCCTGGCGACTGAAATTCCCGAGATTGGCGAACGTTTAATGGCCAATTTGGACTTGGTTGCTTTTGGAACGGTGGCTGATATTGTTCCTCTGCTGGGAGAAAATCGGGTTTTAGTCAAATTTGGATTGGAAAAAATTCAAAAGACATCGAATGTCGGTTTAAAGGCCTTAATTCAGGGAGCTGCCTTGCAAGAGCGTGAAATCACCAGTGGGCACATTGGGTATTTGTTGGCTCCACGGGTGAATGCAGCCGGGAGAATGGCCAATCCTTGTTTGGGAGTAAAGCTTTTTCTGACAAGCGATCCCCTTCAAGCGATGGATTTGGCAAAGGAACTTGAAAAAGAGAACCAAAAACGCCAGGAAATAGAGTTCGGGGTGTTGCAAGAAGCAAAAGCCCAAATTGAGGCCAATCCTTCTTTTAAAAATGAACATGCGCTGGTACTAGCCGGTGAAAATTGGCATTTAGGAGTGATCGGTATTGTGGCCTCCAAATTGGTGGAGCTCTATAATAAACCGGTCATTTTAATAGGTCTTGATGGTGAGGAAGGCCGGGGTTCCGGCCGAAGTATTCAAGGATTTAATCTTTTTAATGCACTTGAGCATTGTGAGGAACATATGATTAAATTCGGCGGGCATGAATTTGCCGCCGGATTGAGCATTTTGCGGGAAAATATTCCAGCTTTCCGGGAGACTTTTTTGAGGGAAGCCAAAACAACCCTTACCCCGGAAGCACTGATACCAACGATCCAAATTGAAGGATTAATCGAATTGAATAGGATTACTATTGATTTGGCCCGCGAATTGACGAAACTTGGGCCTTGCGGTTCCAGCAATCCAACACCCATTTTAGGTTGCAAGTCAGTGGACTTGGTTGATTATAAAAGCGTTGGCGAAAATGGTAAACACCTGAAATTAAAAGTTTCTGATCATAATGTGATATGTGAAGGGATTGGTTTTAATATGGGGTTTATCCAGCCCGAGCTGGCTACAACTTCTGAAGTGGATTTGGCTTTTTCTCTGGAAGAAAATAATTGGAATGGGAATGTCCAGATTCAATTAAATTTAAAAGATGTTGTAGTACGGGGGTCAAACTAAATGTTTGAGCCAAGCACAATTGACGAATTATTGACCAAAATCGGAGAAAGTAAGCCAACGGCTGATCTTGGAAAACTCAAAGCAGCTTATGAATTTGCCAAAGCAGCTCATGCAGGACAAAAACGTGAATCCGGTGAGGATTTTATCCAACATCCATTGGAAGTAGCGGCTATTGTATTTGATTTAGGTATGGATACTACTTCGATCGCTGCCGCTTTTCTCCACGATGTCGTGGAAGACACCGAAATCGGTATTGAAGAAATTGAGAAGCAATTTGGCTCTGAAGTTGCTTTACTGGTTGATGGAGTCACTAAATTAAGCCGCCTGGCTTTTCAAAGTAAGCAAGAACAACAAATGGAAAATCTCCGGAAAATGTTTCTTGCCATGACCCAGGATCTCCGAGTGATTATCATCAAGCTAGCTGACCGACTGCATAACATGCGGACCCTGAAGCATCTTCCCGAGGAGCGACAGAAAAAAATCGCTAAAGAGACTTTGGAAATTTATGCTCCCTTAACGCACCGCTTGGGAATGTGGAAAATCAAGTGGGAATTGGAAGATTTGGCCCTACGTTATTTGGATCCCGAGGCTTATTATGATTTAGTCAACAAAGTAGCCAAGAAACGCCAAGAACGTGAAGGTATCATCAATGAAGTCAAACAGACATTACAACGGGCTCTGGCTGAAATTGAATTAAAAGCTGAAGTTCAGGGGCGTCCCAAACATTTTTTCAGTATCTATGAAAAAATGCAAGAACAAGCTAAAGATTTCAGTGAAATTTACGATTTAATGGGCCTTAGGGTTATTGTTCCAACGGTACAAGATTGCTATGAAGTTTTGGGTATTGTGCACACCCTTTGGAAGCCAATGCCTGGACGTTTTAAGGACTATGTGGCAATGCCGAAATCCAATATGTACCAGTCACTCCATACGACAGTTATCGGTCCGATCGGGGAACCCCTGGAGATTCAAATCCGAACTTGGGAGATGCACCGGACGGCCGAGTATGGAATTGCTGCCCATTGGTTATATAAGGAAAACACTCCCGATGATAAAGAGTTGCATGAAAAAATAGCCTGGCTGCGCCATCTCATCGAATGGCAAGGTGAAATGAAAGATTCCGAAGAGTTTATGGAGACACTGCGGATAGGCTTATTTATCGATGAAGTGTTCATTTTCACTCCTAAAGGTGATGTCAAGAATTTACCGGCCGGATCGACTCCGGTTGATTTTGCCTATAGCATCCATAGCACTCTTGGCCACCAATGCGCAGGAGCTAAGGTGAACGGCAGGTTAGTCCCTCTTGACTATCAGTTGAAAAACGGCGACATTATTCAAATCATTAGTTCCAAGCAAAGTTCGGGTCCAAGTCGCGATTGGTTGCAGTTTGTAAAAACCACCAAGGCCAAAAACCGGATCCGGCAATGGCTCCGAGAACAACGGCGTGAAGAGAATATTCAAATCGGTCGTGAAATGATCGAACGGGAACTCAGGAAACACGGACTGGATATCCAGGAAAATATGCGCCAGGATAACTTACTGGATATTGCTAAAAAACTGGGTTTTACAATTCTTGATGATTTACTGGCCGCTGTTGGTGATCTTAAGGTAACTGCCAATCAAGTTATTGGCAAAATGGGTCTTGAAAAAGAAACAGTGAAGCCCTTTAAACCGGAGTCCGAGGAACGTAAGAAGACCCGCCGCTTAGGGCAAGGCATAAAGGTCAAGGGTGTCGACAATTTGCTGGTCCGTTTTTCAAAATGCTGCAGCCCTGTACCAGGAGACCCTATTGTAGGCTTTATTACCCGGGGTAAGGGTGTCTCCGTCCATCGCCAGGATTGTCCTAATTT
>JAEZKW010000147.1 GCA_023415375.1 Bacillota bacterium | reverse complement strand
AACCACAAAAAAAGATATTGAACGTTCCGTCGCTGCGTTCAAAGAAGCGCGAGATAAAGCCCAGTTGTAAATAAAAGGTTAAGGATTTGCTATTTCTGATAATAACTTATCACTCCCTGAAAAATTCCGGCAGCAGCTTTTTGACGAAACTCCGGGGTTGCAATAACACTCTCTTCCTGGAAATTGGAGAGAAACCCCACCTCTACCAAAATGCTAGGCATCTGGGGTTCGCGAATCACCACAAAATCATCATCAATTCTATTTGATTTGATACCAAGGCTTCGGAATCCGGTCGTTTGTATGATCTCTGCCAAAACATCTTTTGCTAAAGTTTGAGATTCACTACGGTTCTGCCGATACCAAACTTCAATTCCATTCACACTCGAATCAGGATGATTGTTGGTATGAACACTGACAAACAAATCGGCATATAAATAATTGGCTAGAAATGGGCGTTCATAAAGTCCGATAAATGAGTCATCGGTTCGGGTCATCACTACACTCGCTCCGGCATTTTCCAAAAGATCTTTCAGATGCATCGCTACTTCCAGGTTAACATCTTTTTCCCGAATGCCCTGTCGCCCACAAGCGCCCGAATCAACCCCGCCATGTCCCGGATCAATGACAATGGTCTTTCCTATCAAAGGTGATCGTTTAAAATTAATGGTTAGCTTACGCCGATCAGGAGAGAGTTGCGTATCATAACCGATCCAATGATATAAGTCTAAATAAATTCTGACTTCAGTGGCACTTACCGGTACAAGGTGTACTTCTTTAACATGACTATTATGAAACTTTGGTGCCAAAAGTCCCGGTTCAAACTGGGAATAATCCAGGTCAATCTGCAACTGCCCGGGGTTGGTGGATTTGGTTACTTCACTGATCAATTCTCCATCGGCTTGAATTGTCAAACGGCCGCCCAGTTCGGTATCGACCCAGTTCACTTGTTGAATCTTCTGAATCGTCCTGATTTCAAGTAAATTGGGATTACCGCGCGCATGAAGGACAAAACAAGGAGCCGTATCGTTAAGATCAAGCACCACCCGTACTGTATCCGGGTTAAACTGACTCATCCGTACTTTACTAATCCACTTGCCGTCGCCGGGAATTGGGTTCGTAGAGCCGTCCAATGTAGCCCCATCAAAATCAATGATCAGACGGTTTGGATCGACAACTGTCTTCAGGTCGTAAACAGCTGGAAATGAGGTCTTTATGTAAACTTTACGTTCCTGATCTTTTTGAAAAAAACTAATATCCTGAACCAAATAATTTAAAACAATGAATACTTGATTTTCATGATCCGGATTTTGAATAATTTTATAACCAACAGCGCGATCAAGATCGAAAACGAGCCGCACTGTGGTTGGGTTCGTCTGATTAAAGCGGATTTTTTTAACTATCGGGTCATCACCAGCATTGCAATCCAACGTAAAATGGGCTTTCACCCCTGTAACATCGACCACCAAACGATTGGGATTGGCGAGTAGAGTAGCCTTGGTTTTAAAGGAATGAGCCCCAACCAAAAGAAAAGCCGGCCGCTCCTTGTATTTAACATTTTCAATTCCCAGCAAGTAATTGTGTTCCCAATCCAAATCCAAATGACGCCAATTCTGATTTTTAACAACCAGGCCCAGGCGAAGGATAAACTCCAGAGGTATCCATAGTTGGTTGTCCCGTTCAAATGGAGCATGGTCTAAATAACGAGTTTGACCATTTGATTGATACTTCGTACTATCTTCATGCATATGTATGTTATATTTCCCAAAATGTAAATCAATGTTGCCCTCATCAGGGTCCCAATCATTGCCAATATTTAGATATTTTAAAAATGGCAGGCTTATGTAACGAGTCCCGTTTTGCTCAGTCACCCGGATATCGGAACTTAATTTCACACCTCCGAAAGTGAGGGTAATGTTATTACGGCTTTCTGCCAAAACCACTCCGGTTGCTACGAACATACATAGCACACAGGCAACAATGAATTTTTTTATGTACAACAAACATTCCCACCCTTCGGATTCAGTAAAAAAGACTGATAAGTTCTAAAGAAAACTTTGCGATTTCCGGTAAAAGGCCTGCCAGGATATCATTTCGCTACTATATCCCTCTCATCCTGCTTTTTTAAAAGCTGGGAAAATATACAAGTTAATCAATCTTCTCTAAGTTCGCATAGGCTAAAATCAATGATTTAATCCCCAGTCCCGGAAAAGCGATTTTTACCTGAGCTTCAGCCCCAGAACCTTCCTTGGTGACAACTGTTCCAACTCCCCACTTGGGATGATTAACTTTGCAACCAATCTGAATTTCATCAGGATTGGTTGCTTTTGTTGTAACCGTTTTAGAATGAAGGACGGGTTTCAAAGCCCCCGTAGCTGGCGTTGAAGTTGAATTGCTACTTGGAGCTAAGTTCTTTCGTTGCATCTTTATATTAATTATCGACTCTTTTGGCAATTCCATTAGGAAACGGGAAGGAATTGAAATGTTAAAATTTCCATACATGGTTCGCATATTAGCATGAGTGATATACAAACGCTGTCTGGCCCGAGTTATTCCCACATAACAAAGGCGCCTTTCTTCTTCAAGTTCCCGGTTTTCCATTAAAGAACGGCTGTGTGGAAAAAGGCCTTCCTCCAGTCCGACCAAAAAAACGGCAGGAAACTCAAGTCCCTTTGCCGAATGTAATGTCATCATCACGACTGCGTCGGAATCAGCCTGATAATTGTCTATATCTGCCACTAAAGCGACGGTTTCCAAAAAGGCTGCTAATGATTTATCGTCACTATTGCGTTCAAAATCAACTGTTAATGCGATAAATTCATCGATATTTTCTAACCGGCTTTGGGCCTCAATCGTTCCCTCATTTTTCAGCTCTAGCCAATACCCACTGGTATGCAGAATATCCTCTGTTAAATCCTTCACACTTAACACGTCACGCTTACCCACCCAGTTTTGTAATAATTGATGAAACTCTTCCAAGGGTTTAATACCCCGGCTGGTTAAACTGGGTACCTCTGTAATGTGTTCAAATCCTTCTAAAACTGTATAATTATTGTCTTCTAGAAAATATAAAAACCTTTCATAACTTGCCTCACCAATTCCGCGTTTAGGTGTATTGATAATGCGCCCCAAGCTGACTTTATCGGCCGGGTTATAAACCAAGCGCAGATAAGCCAGGATATCCTTAATTTCTTTCCGCTCATAGAAGCGTACACCGCCAATAACCCGATAGGGAACATTACGGCCCATCATTGCCTCTTCAAAACTACGGGATTGGGCGTTTGTGCGGTAAAGTAGTGCAAAGTCGCTATATTTTCGGCCTTCTTCCCGAACCATTCTAGTGATTTCCTCAGCCACGAAACGGGCCTCGTCTCTTTCGTCATCGGCCTGATAAAGCTGAATCTTTTCTCCTTCAAAATTTTCAGTCCATAACTTCTTGCTTTTACGGCCCCGGTTGTTCTTGATAATCTCATTAGCTACATGCAAAATATTTTTGGTGGAACGATAATTTTGTTCCAGTTTGATCACTTTGACTTCCGGGAAGTCACGTTCGAATTCCAGAATGTTGCGGATATCCGCACTGCGGAAACTGTAAATTGACTGGTCATCATCTCCGACTACACATAAATTTTGATACTTCGAAGCCAGCAGATTAATTAATATGTATTGGGCATGATTGGTGTCCTGATATTCATCCACCATGATGTAACGGAACCGTTCCTGATATTTTTCCAGTACTGCCGGGACTTCATTAAAAAGGCGTACCGTCAGCATGATCAGATCGTCAAAGTCCAATCCGTTATTCCCACGGAGCTTTTTTTGGTATTGTCTATAAACATCAGCCGTGATGCGGGTAAAGTGATCGGCAGCCTGATGTTGGTATTCATCCACCCCTATCAATTCATTCTTTGCGCTAGAGATTGAACTCAGTAATGCTTTGGGGTGATAGGTTTTATCGCTCAAATTCATCTCTTTGAGGATGTTTTTGATGATAATAAGTTGATCCTGAGTGTCGAAGACCACAAAATTCTTTTCAAAGCCGAGCTCTCCAATATCTTGACGCAATATTCGCACACAGGCGCTATGAAAAGTCGAAACCCACATGGAGCCGGCAGCCGGTCCAATCAGTCCCTCCACCCGTTCTTTCATTTCCCCTGCGGCTTTATTGGTAAAAGTTACCGCCAAGATTTGCCAGGGCGGCACTCCCTTGGAAATCAGATGGGCGATCCGGTGGGTCAAAACCCTGGTCTTGCCGGAACCGGCGCCCGCTAAAATCAGAAGCGGTCCCTCGGTATGACAGACCGCTTCGCGTTGAGGTTCATTGAGATTTGCCAAAATATCCAACACAAAATCACTCCCGGGAAATTAATTACAATTAAAATATCACGAAATAACTTTGAAAGAGTATTCCGGATGGGCTGAAATTTCTCCTGCTATAGTTCAGAGTTTTCATGATCGGGGAATATTTTTGTTTTTACAATATAAAAATTCTGTTGTAAGCCCATAAATCCTAATGTAACATAATGAGCCCGTTGAATTGATGTCAGAACAGCAATGGTAGGCTTAATAACACTTGGGCTAAAGCTCATATGACCAATGCTTTTCATTCCCGCCTCCACTACCGCTGCCTTATGAAAATCCCTTATACCACATGGTTTATATATTTTTTCTCAAGCCATGACATTTAAAGGTCAGAAACTCTCTAGAACCGCAAATATATATACTTTCTATCTCCTATCTCTACAATCCGAACAATTACAAAATATATATGTTAAAATAAATATTTTCTTAGTATTGTAACGCAACCTATTAAACACACATAATTTGTATTGGTTATATTTCTAACCATGGAGGTGCGAAAATGATTCAGCATATGTTCCGCATTCCTCTCTCCGCTACAGTCCTGAAACAGGCAATTGCCAATGTTAATACATCAATTGTTATAGAGAGAAATTCAATACAAAAGGCAAAATATATCGCCGATAATTTACCGGATTTTGTATCAATGAATGAGTCGGTTAACGGTTTGATGCAAAAATTAATGAAACTACAGACGTTAATACAGAATAAGCTCCAATACATTAAAGAAACGCTTCAGGAATTTGAAAATTTTCACAAAAAAGGCAACCTTGATAAATCTGCGCAAGAGATAGATACTTTCGATGGAGATGATGAACTGGAAGAATGATATCCAGTAAGGGAATGCCTGCTTAGCTTCTCCGAAATAGCTTTAAGCTTTTGAATTCTTCGCGCACGCGCGCTATTAAAAGAGGGGGAGATCATGTGGGCCAAAATTGAAATTGTTCCATCCAGCCGTAATATTATTTATTTACCATCATCATTGTCAATAGGCCATGAACAGATCAACGTGATATTTGGTGGAAAATCAACCTACGCCGCCATCCGGTATCGGGATGACCTTGAATTAACCGCAGAAAATTCTTTCCAAAGACCCGGCCGAATCATGCTTTCGGACAAGTTAAGGGATGAAATCTTCATTGCGGAACCACTGGTTTACCAGTTTAAAATATCCGATTTCCACATCGCTATTGGGCCGGTTATCGGTCTTCTGCTTGGCAATGATACATATCGTTATAATCCCAGGCATATGAAAAAGTATTCCGACCGGTTTGGCATATACCATAAAGTTGGCGGACTGATTTATGCCTTTTCCCCCAAGTGGATTGATTGGAAAACACATACGGTTTATGGCCTTTATTATAATCATCTTATTGCATCATGGGCCTATGGGTGTTTCCCGTTGCCGGAAGTAATTTACCGGCGGGATTTTCATACCGATCTAGAATCTATTGAAAGATTGGTTAAGTATACCGGGAGCAGACTTTTTAATTCCTACCGTTTTTCCAAGTATGAGTTATATGATTTTATCAAACCAAATCCTGAATTAAATAAGTACCTTCCTCCTACAGAATTATCACTTGATTTTGACCAGGTAAGAGAATTTATCAACCGTCATTTGAATGTCATTTTAAAACCAATTGATTTATCAAGAGGCCGAGGAATATGTGTTATCGAAAAGGCGGGTCCCCAGTATAAAATCAGTGATTACAGGCGTGAAATTCCCATTGTTTCTGAATTTTGTGATGATGAAGCATTAAAAAACTTTTTTGCTGACAATCAGAATTTATTTTCCAAATATCTGATCCAAAAGTACTTGCCCCTGGCGAAAATTGGAAATTCACCTTTTGATATCAGGGTGGTTATGCAAAAACAACCGGATAAAGCTTGGGGATGTACGGGAATTGAATGCCGGGTTTCGAATGATGGCCATTTGACCAATATATCAAGAGGCGGCTACGCCTTATCGCTGGGTGAAGCTTTACGTCAGGCATTTACTACCGATTATGAATTACTGGAACAGCAAATCCATGAACTCTGTAACAATTTCTGCTTGTGTATGGATACCGGCGGAGAGCATTATGCAGAGTTTGGTTTGGATATTGCTGTCGATAACGCTAGAAACCTTTGGCTGATTGAGGCCAATGTATTCCCCAGCTTTAAAGGCTTTAAAAAGATGGATCCCCAGATCTATCTTTCCATACGCTATACTCCGTTACTTTATGCGCTTTCGCTCACCCAATTCGAAGGATAATCTACATTAGGAGAAAGCAAAATGAAAAATGATATCATCATAAAAAAAAGTACTGGCGGCTCTTCCGATCTTGTCATCCATCCGGCCAAAGCAGCTGAGATTGGCCTTGATAGTAAAAAATTTGCCTTTATAAGCTTTGGTAGTCAAAAACATTATGTAAACATCTTAATAAATGATCAAATTTCGCCTGAGCATGTTTTGCTTTCAAAGAAACTCATCGAAGCATTCCATCTGCCTGATTATACTGTATACGAAATATCTTTGACTCATAATGAAATCATTATCGGGCCCTATATTGGACTGCTACTAAGTGAGGAAGACCGCCAACTGACTCCTTCAAGTCTAAATAAAATGCTGGTTTATGTAAGCGAATATCCAAAGCTGCATGGTGTTATCGTTGTGTTTGCCTTAGATAAAGTAAATCGGGCCGACCGGTTTATCGAGGGCTATTGTTATAACCCTATCCATAATTGCTGGCAGGAAGGGAGATTCCCCTATCCTGCATCGATATATCGTATGATTGGGTTGAGTGAAGAATGGAAAAACCACTTCCTGTCGGCTATCGGAGATAAAATCTTTAACAACCGCTATTTTAACAAATGGCAGATGTATCAATGGTTTTCTGATGATAGCGCTCTTAATCCTTATATTCCATATACGACTTTATACCATTCGCCGCAAGATGTATTTGACATGCTTGAAAAGTTTCAAAAAGTCTATATTAAACCGGTTTCAGGGCTCCGTGGCCGCGGTATCGTCCGGATCGGCATGGAAAACCAGTCATTTATTTTCAAATACCATGAAAATCAAAAGAATTGTTATGTCACGCTGGAAAGTTTGAGCAAAGCCGGGGACTATATTCAGAAACGTTTCGCTCATGGAAGATATCTCATTCAACAAGCTGTCGACTTACTGGAACATAAAGGTGGAGTCGTTGATTTCCGGTGTGTAGTCCAAAAAAACCAATCCAATGCATGGGTGTGTAGGGCCATTATCGGGCGGGCCGGAGGAAAGGACAGCATTGTGAGTAATATTTCCAGCGGAGGGTCGGCTTTCCCGGCGGAGGAATTGTTGGGAGAGGTTTCAGCTACATCGGAAAAGAGCATATTGGATATGAAGAAAGAAATTGCGGCTTTGGCATGGAATGTTTGTAATACTTTAGATGAATACGGAATCAATTGTGGAACTCTTGGGCTTGATATCGGGGTCGACAACGAGGGACACCTTTGGCTTATCGAAATCAACAACCGCGACCCCGACCCAACAATTGCCCTTGATGTTCATGACCAAGAACTATACCATGCTTTAAAAACCGGCCCGTTATTTTATGCCAAATTTCTAGCTGGTTTTAAAACAGATACGGATAATTCTTAAAGTATCCAATAAAGCCGAAACCAGCTTTTGCATATTTGTTATATTGGGAGGCATCTATTTTGTTCGAGCGATCTTCAAGTGATATTCAACTGGGCAGATGGACCTTTCACGAAATAGAATTAAAAGATATGAACATGTTTTCCGAGTATATCAAAGCTACTGAATACCCAGCCAATCTATGGTCTTCCAATTTTGCCTATCTCTGGGCATCTTCCCAATCGAGTTTACGGAAGGTACTATGGAAAGTTGTCGATGACATGCTGGTAACCTTTGGCTATTCCTATAAAAACACATTGTATTTATTTTGTTTACCCTTTGGGAAAGGCAATCCCAGGCAAGTAATGAGTGTTTTGCATCATTGTATGAAATATTGTTATGACTGGAATCATCAAGAAAAGCAGCGAACGTTGGTCAAGATGATTAATGACTGCCAGCTCGAATTTTTGCGAAGCTGTCCGGGATTTGATAAACTTTTTCAACTGGTGACCTTGCAGGGGATTGAGCGGCATTTTGGGGTTAAAAATCTGGTTTCTCTTACTGGAAAAGACTTTAGTACTCTTCGAAATAAAGTAAATAAATTTCACCGGGAAAATCCGGATGCCGTGATACGAAGATATCGGCAAAGCGACTATAAGGACTTAATTGAATTAGGAAAACATTGGTGCAGTGTAGCAGGGAAAAAATACGCCTCCATATTTGATAAAGTATATTATCAGAAATTGATAAAGCATTTTGATGAACTAAATCAAATCATACTCGTTGTTGAAAAAGGCCATCAAATCATTGGGATGGTTTCTGGCGGGGAATTGCCTACCAGACAGGCGTGGGGCAGTGTATTAAAATATACGGAGGGGATACCGGGCTTATCAGAAATGCTTTCCATCGAATTTGCCCGGGAACTTAATAAAATCAACCCTAACGTTGAATTACTAAATGTGGGTAGTGACCTTGGACCAGGGGGTCTTAGAGACTACAAATTGAAGTTCAGACCGGTTTTAAATTTAAAACGATACCAAGTATTCATTAAATAGATGGAAAGAATCGTACTTTTTCGACAGCTCATTATCTTCCGGGGACAGAAAAAATGATAAAAGGAATGAATAAAAGGCGAAAGCGTTTTGTGCTTTCGCCTTTTATTATTTTTATGTTATTAGGAAGTTTTAATAAAAGCCCCGCTACGAAAATGGTAACGACTTTATTCGTTAAGCAATATTCTTTTTATGTTTTAGCTCATAAAGATTGGCCCCACATTTTGAGCAAAACTCAGCAAAACTGCGGTGAGGTGTATTGCAGTCTGGACATTTCAAATCTATTTCCCCCCTTATTACAAAAAGTAAGTGAATTTAAATTCTCAAACAGTATAGATTTTTATCGCTGTAGATATACATAAAAAAAGGTTACAAAGATGTGAATTTTGGGAATCCATTAATGATTAAGCCATGGTATTTAGGAAGCAGCTCCGAAAGCAGTATTATATTGCCATATCCCACCAGAGCGGGTATGCTGGCATTAAGAACCGATCCTATCATATCTTTTATGGTAGTTTTTCGGCACTCCCAATAACCTGTATAAATGGTATATTGAATTTGGTGCGGTAAATTCTTGCCAATGCAATCTGAGGACTTAATTGAATTAGGAAAACATTGGTGCAGTGTAGCAGGGAAAAAATACGCCTTCATATTTGATAAAGTATATGATCAGAAATTGAGAAAACATTTTGATGAACTAAATCAAATCATACTCGTTGTTGAAAAAGGCCATCAAATCATTGGATGGTTTTGGGCGGGGAATTGCCTACCGGACAGGCGTGGGGCAGTGTGCTAAAATATACGGAGGGGATACCGGGCTTATCAGAAATACTCTCCATCGAATTTGCCCGGGGCCTTAATAAAATCGGCCCTAACGTTGAATTACTGAATGTGAGTAGCTCAAACCCTTCACTACGCTATCAATCTTATCCACCAGGAAATTTCTGGCCAGTTAGAGGAACTTATTGCGTATAAAATTTCACTCCAACCCTGTCGATATGCTCTCTTAATTCTTGATGTGTCAATGAATTATAATCTATGACATCCACCATATAAGGGATAGGCAATTCCTCGTTGATATGAGATTGTAATCTCCAAGCTAAGCTTGGGGAACATTTCTCTCCTTTAATCGCTAAATCAATATCGCTCCCCTTTTTATAATTACCTTTGGCCCTGCTGCCAAAGATGATTACTTCTTCCACCTGGGGATATTGAACAAAGGTTCCCTGTAGCAATTGAAATGATTTTTCCGATATACCAAAACAGTTCATAATTCAGTCCCTAGTTTCAGGTAAACTTGTTTCAATGCGGGATAATAATCATTCATAATCAGCCGGTAAGCCAAATCCGCCAAGCTTTCGTCGTAGGTATGCGACATAAGATTTCTTTTTTCCAGCATATCCATCCACATATCACCATTCTCAATAATCTCATATTTAAAAGCTTCTTTGATAGTATCTTTGGGAAATTTAACGAAAACCGCATTTTCTTCCAAAAAGTCTTTTACAGTCTTCCTTCCGGTTTGACTCACTGAATTATCAGGATAGGCTCCTACTCCTATTATAAATGCTGACGTTATGCATAAGAAAAGAAGGAGGCTGTCTAAAAAGTAATTTAAAATCAATAAAATATACAATATATACCCTTATCGAATATGATAATTTCAATATATTGTATATCTTTATCATGCGTGCGCTAACGCAAGAAATTTACTTTTGGGACAGCCCCTTAGACAAAAGGCTCTGAAAAGCAAATATCCTCAATAGTACTATAAAAAGATTTTAATACCTTACTTCGATATGGCTGGTCCGAATGTACATCGTCAAATACAGCAGTGATAGCTGCTTGAATTTGTTCCTTGTGCAACATCAATGTACCAGGCGATGGCCAAAAATATAAATACATTGGCAAGCCATCATGAACCGTCGGACATTTATATTGAATCGCCAACTTTTTAGCACCAAGCCGTTCATAAAATTTAATTCTTCGTAGTTGCTGTACAAAACCAAAATTTTCTTTATCGGGAATTTCGACTTCCAAAAAAAGTCCCAAAAATTCGCTGCAATATTCGATGATTTTATTGAAAAACAGCGTTCCATAGCCTAAATTTTGATAAGGAACATCAATAGCGATATAATCCAGCCATAACGCAAGCGGATAATCTATTTTGTAAACAAATGCATAGCCAACTACATGGCCCAGCCCCCGATCCTTGGCCAGAAAAAGCTTATATTTTCCCCCGTTTATCAATGAGATAAGTTGCTGATAGTCCTTGCGTTCCTTTGCCGCAAACTCACGTTCAAACCGTTTATAAACAAATTTTAAATCATCAACGCCGCCTTCCAATAGCTCTATACTCTTATGTTGATCGATGTCCATTTCCACTCTCTCCTATTTGGGTCAACCAAAACAAGTTTAATGAAGAATCGTTTAAGATATTCTTATATTCTTCCGGTATTTCCAGCAAGTTTCGCCCCGCCGTATTTAAAACATCAATGTTCCCTGGCTATCCAGCGATGCTTGATTATTTAATGCCTTTAGAATCGCTTGACGATCAATCACTCCTACCAATTTTTGTTCTTCAAAAACCGGGATTTGCCGCAAATCTCTAAACATAACAAAGAATGAAGCAATTTCTTCCAATGTCGCATCCGTATCAATGCTGATAAAATTTCTAACCATGATATCGCGAACTTGTAATCCGGATTTTAATTCAACTATCTCTGTTATTCCAACAATTCCAATAACCTTCCCATCCGTATCACATACCAGCAGGTTATCAAACTTACTTTCCAGCAAACATTTAGAGGCTTGATGAACTTCAGCGGAGGCATTAATCGTCATAAAATCCCTAACCATAATATCTTTGGCCTGCATTTTACTATCTCCCTTCTTTTACCCACAAAGTTAGTTTTTTAACCTTTGAAATCGGCAGTAATTCTTATCGATAAAACTTTATATTCATAGTTGCCTCCCGGCGCCTCGACTATAAAAGAATCATTCACTGTCTTTAGGAGCAAAGCTTTACCCATTGGCGACAAGAGGGAGACTTCCTGAGACTTAGTACCTTTTTTTAGCGGCGAAACCAATTTATAGCAACATGTTTCACCACTGCAAACATCTTCAATGGTCGCCTCAGAGCCTACCACTACACACGGAAATTCATTAGCGCCGGTTGTTACAGTTATAATATGGGGAAGCATGTTATCAAGCCAAGTTACCGATTCATCCAAAAGTTGCCGCAATTTCTCAGTTTCCTGGGACGGTTTGTTAAAAAATTCATCGAAGATTTTATCCATTCCCTCCTCGATTTCCAGCAAGTTCGAAAGTAATGAATGAAAAGCTGCCTTTGTTAAAAAAATCGATCGGTTCATCGTGACTCCTTTCTTAAAACTATATTATTATGTTGTGATAATCGTCCCAATTATGGTGTATACTTCCATTCTCAGGAAACACTATTTGCTGTTTATGATTTTAAAAAGCCATTTAATGTAAATTATCCCGGAATAAAACACAAGGACATTTCACCCAAAGGTGAATGCCCTTTTTATAAATTATCAAATTGTCAACTTATTGAGGGAAAATCTTTCAATAAATATAAAATCAATTCAAAATATTGAACTTGGAAATATTATATCATGTTTTACAGCTGCTGTAAATGGTGGAACTGGCTTCCATTTAATTGAAGCGGATTAATTAAATGGATTCTGTTCAATTAAATGTATAACTCCATTTATATAAGTTCATATTTAATCAATTGCTTTCATTGGGTTCCAATAATATTGCGTCAACTTGTTCCGTTGGTTTGGTTATTAATAAGCTTCTAGGATAAGCAAACCCAAAATCAAACGGCCTGCTATCGTTGGATAACAAGCCGTATTCTAAACCGTTCCATTCTTTAAAAAATCGTTCTCAGCCTTATTCTGAAAATATGAAATTGGCTGGTTTTTTAACCCATCAAATACGGTTTCACACACACCGGAGTGGGTACCTTCACCTCGGAGATCTTTTCAAGTTTTCCAGTACGGTTATCAATTTTAAGCACCGCAATATTATCTGTATCCTGATTGGCAACCAATAAAAACTCCCCGGTAGGATCGATCGCGAAATTACGCGGTATTTCCCCGTAGGACGATTCCATTCCAACGGCTGAAAGCAATCCTGTATTCTGATCAATTTTATAGATCACAATACTGTTATGCCCCCGATTGGACCCATAAATATATTGGCCACTGGGATGGATTTGAATATCGGCGCCGCTATTTTCGCCTTCGCAATTAACTAGCACCATCGGTACCGACTGCATCATTGTAAAGCAAGCCTTCTGTTGCTCAAAACGCAACACCGAAATCGTGGAGTTGAGTTCATTAACCAGGTAACAATACTGTCCATTCGGATGGAAGACGCAATGTCGGGGGCCGGAGCCCGGTTCCGTATTAAATGCCTTCACTTGCGGCGGTTCAAGCTGACCGTGACTGAAATCCGTTTGATAGATCATCAACTTATCCAAACCCAAATCAGGTACAAAGGCATATTGGTTCAGCCGGTCGAAAACAAGGGAATGAGCATGGGGACCGGCTTGCCTGGTTTTATTAACGCTGGACCCCGCATGTTGAATAAATTGACTGGGTGGACCCAATGCGCCATTTTTCAAAATTGGAAATACACAAATGCTTCCGCTCATGAAATTCGTTACAAAAACATGACTCTCCTGATCATTAACAGCGACGTAGCATGGATCCGTTCCACCGGTAGGTAATTGATTCATAAAGTTCAACCGGCCCGTTCCGCTTTCAACTGTAAAAGCGCTTACGGCGCCGGAGGCTTTTCCGTTAAACTCTTTCAACTCATTCACTGCATATAAATATTTACCGGAAGGCGCCAGCGCTAAATAGGATGGATTGACCACTCCCGGAGTTTTCGATACAAACGTCAACCGCCCGTCTGATAGATCCAGCTTATATAGATAAATTCCTTCGCCCTTGCCCTGAAGAATTTGTCCGGTCCCGAATTTTATGGCTTCGGTATAGGTCCCCACATATACATAAATATCTTTTGTCATGGCATTCACTACTTCCTGATCTTTTTGAGGGCATGAATAATAAATTCATTACGTCCCCGGGCCAATTGAGCCATATCCTTTTGCGACCAGTCGTAAATCCCCTTCCCGGTCTTATATCCCAAATCACCGTTATTGACCAATTCCGTCAGATACCGATTCGTTTCAGTAGCACTGCTAATCTCCGGTAGTACACTATCCTGAACTGCTACAGCCAAGTCCAACCCGACCGCGTCAATATGCTCCAAGGGCCCCCAAGCCGGAAACCTGATTCCCATTCCCATTTTAACCGCAGTATCGACATCCTCAGGGGAAGCTAATCCCGTTGCCACGATGTTGACAGCCTCCCGAATCACCGCCTGAAGAATCCGGTTGGCCAGTTGACCCGGTAAGTCCTTTCTGACTAACACCGGAGCTTTGCCCCACTTTGCCAAAGTCTCCTTCACCGCAACCGCTACAACCTCGTCGGTTTGATCTCCCATGACCACCTCAACCAAGGGCACCAGATGGGCAGGAAACCAAAAATGGGTTGTTACAGTTCTGCCAGGATGTTTGACCCTGGCGGCAATATCGGTGATCCTTAGTCCGGAGGTATTTGAGAGAATGGGAACCTCCACCGGTAATTGCCTGTCCATCTTTTCGAAGAGTTCTTGTTTGGCTTGTAAATTTTCATAGATGGCCTCAATCACCATTTTAGCTTGCTGAAGCGACTCATCCAAATTTTCGGACGGTATTAATAAGTCTTTTCCGTGGCTGGCCGCCTCTTTATTGGCAAGATCATTTGCCACAAGTTCGTGAATATTGTTAATGGCATTGGCAATTCCTGTTTCAGCTTTTTGGATAGTGGTATCCACCAGAATCGTTTTATTCCCGGCCAGCGCGCTTATAGCAGCGATACCACTCCCCATGAGCCCACTACCAACTATCAGGACGCAATCTCTATTCATATTTGCTCACCGCCATTTGGATAAATAACCACCTTCATCGCCCCGTCTTTTCGTTTAATAAAGGTGTCAAACGCCTCGGCGACATTTTCCAAATCAAATGTGTGCGTCACCAAATCTTTGACATGAATATTACCGCCAGAAATAAGGTTCATAATTTTCCAGCCCACATTGGGGTTGGCGCGGGAACCGTGAATGGTAATTTCATTATGAGTGGTATATTTAAAAGGAATTTCTTCCATAACGCCATCTTTAGCTACCCCGAGTAAAACGACATGCCCGCCTTTATTAACCATCCGAATACTTTGGTTTAAAGTACCAACAGCACCGGAACATTCAACGCAAGTATCAACCCCAAATCCTCCGGTCAACTCCCGTACTTTTTCAATCGGATCACATTTAGTGAAGTCAACCGTGGCATCACAACCAAGTTTACCGGCAGACTCCAATCGCGAACCCCGTCCGACTACGATTACTTTAGCGGCTCCTAATGCTTTGGCAATTTTCATCGCCATCATCCCAATTGGCCCCGGTCCGATAATTGCTACGGTGCTGCCGGCAACAATCCCCGCCAGTTCCAATCCATGCAATGCTACTCCTGCCGTATCGGCCATCGCAGCTTCAGCATATGTAACATTATCCGGCATAGGGGTAATGCTCTTGATATGATAAGTGCAATACTGGGCATAAGCACCGTTGGTGACGAAGCCATAATGACGGTGTCCGCTTTCCGGTTTACCATAATTTAAACACAGGGTATAACGGCCATTTAAACAATTCCGGCAATGGCCGCATCCTTTATGGGCTTCACCAGCCACTCGGTCGCCAACTTTAAATGAAGTCACTCCCTCACCCACAGCCACCACTCTTCCGGCCCATTCATGACCGGGAATAAATGGATAAAACGGGGGCCAAGAGCCGGCTAAATCACCTCTTATAATTTCAGGATCACTTCCGCAGATAGCCACCCCGCCGATTCGGCAGAGGACTTCCTCAGGACCGGGTTTAGGAACTGGTACCGTTTGGACCTCAAATTCTCCGGGCTTGGTAAGCACCATTGCTCTCATCGTCTCAGGAATATCATATATCACGTTAAAACCCCCCATAGATATCGAATTTATACCGATATATCAATCCTTAATACCCGACATTGTCATGCTCTTGATAAAAGCATTCTGCATAAAGAAGAAAATAATCACCATCGGCAAAACAGCAATTGTGGCAATAGCCATTAGCTCATGATACATGGTAACGTAAGCATTCTCAAACATGGTCATGCCCAAAGGCACCGTTTTCAGGTTATCTTGGGTAATAATCAGTAACGGCCAAATATACGCATCCCATATTTCCCTAAAAGTAAAGATCCCTAAAGCCGCCAGCGCCGGTTTGGAAAGGGGCATAACCACATGGAAAAAAATCCGAAGTTCCGAAGCGCCGTCAATTCGTGATGATTCCAGTAAAGAATCCGGTATTTCCAACATGAATTGGCGCATTAAAAATATGCCGAATGCATCAACTGCCATCGGAATAATTTGTCCCTGCAATGAATTTAACATATTCAATTGTTTGGTAATCAAAAACAAAGGTACCATTAAGACTTCCAACGGCAGCATCATGGTAGCTAAAATAATAATAAATAACGCTTTGCGTCCCCGGTATTTAAATTTGGCCAGGCTATAACCGGCAAAAGCACAGATTAACAAGTTTAATACCGTGACACTGATTGAAACGAAAATGCTATTTTTAAAGTAGGAAAGAAAATCATAGCGGGAAAAGGCTGTAACATAGTTTCCCCATTGAAAAACTTTCGGTACCCATTCGATTGGAATCGCAAAAACTTCATTCACACTTTTCAGTGAAGTCGATATCATCCAAAAAAACGGTATCACGATTATTAACGCTCCGGCAATCGCGATCGTATAATAAATCCCATTTAGGGCCTTCATTCGTTGCGTTTTCATCGAATTCTCCTTTCATTCGGCTTTAAAAATCTTGAATTGTAAGAGCGTTAGCAGCATAACTGCCCCAAACATCAGTATTGACATAGCCGAGGCATAACCAATTTTGAAAAACTGGAAACCGGTTTGATAAATCAATAGGGGTAACACTCGGGTTGCGCCCGCAGGACCGCCGCCGGTCATGACCATCGGATTTAAAAAGACTTTTAGGCCAATAATTAATGACATAATAATTACTAAAACGGTGGTGTTTTTTAACAACGGCAATGTAATGTGACGAAAAGCCTTCCAACCCGTAGCGCCATCAATTCGCGCCGCTTCATAATATTGTTCGGGAATGGCCTCCAACCCAGCTAAAAAGATAATCATGAAATAGGGAGTACCCCGCCAGATACCGGGGATTAGCAAAGCGGGCATCGCCAGGTGCGCATCGGTTAACCAATTAAGTTGTCCAATCCCAAAGCTATGCAGTAATGTATTAATAAGTCCTAATGGATGGTACATAAATTTCCAAACTAAAGCGACTGGAATCTGCGACATAATGACCGGTATAAAATATAATAAACGAATAATATTCTTCCCGCGACCCAGCTTAGAGATTAGTAACGCTAAGGCGAGACCGAAGATCCAAATTGGAATACAGGTCCCAGCCACATAATAAACCGAAGCGCCAATTGACTGCCAAAATAGGCTGTCGCCAGCGAGCGCAAGGTAATTGCCAAAACCAACGAAAATATCTTGACTAATCAGATCCGACTTAAAAAAACTGATATAAAAAGCCTTAAGCATTGGATAAAATTTGAAAATAATAAAATAGAAGATAGCCGGTAGGATAAAAGCGATTCCCCATAAATTGATCCCAAGTTGAAATGATCCTTTGGGCCTGGCGATACTATTGTTCATTACAATCCCTCCCCATTACCTTAGATAAGGATCCGGGCTGCCCGAATCCTTATCTTTACATACTTATTAATTTCCGGATAGAACTTTGTTAATCTCCTTAGCAGCAATATCCAACGATTGTTTCGGATTCATCTTGGAGAACATACACCGTTGGATAGCGCGGTCAACCGATGAACTAACCTCGTCATAATATTCCGAACGTGGTAAACAATTCGCCTGGGATAAATCGTCCATCCAAACATCCAGGAACGGGAAACTCTGAGCTTCTTTCGACTTGTACCAGTCCAATTTCGGTTGCGGGAAACCCAATTTCAACAACCAGTCGGTGGGACGGGAGGACGCCATGGCAATCCAGTCCCAAGCGGCTTTTTTCACTTGGGAATCCTTGATCCCGGAGCTAACACTCCATGAGAAACCATATTGCATGGTGGCCGGCTTTGCAGGATTGGCTTGAGGATAAGGTACAACAATAGTATTCTGATAAACCTCAGGATTTACTTTCACCTGATCCAATGCCCACGGACCGGTAGTCCACATGGCCACCTTGCCTTCGGTGAAGTCCTCATTAGGAACTGCGGCGGTGGCTGTTGTTATGTTCGGGTCCCCGACTTTATGTTTATAGAGCAAATCTTGCCACATCGTTAGGGCAGCGACCCCAGCTTTGCTGTTTAAAGCGGCTTTCTTGCCATCGGAAGTTAATACTGAACCACCGAATTGCCGGATCAACGGATCAAACGTAAACATCGCCCAATACGGACCATTATACGGCAGGTCAAATCCTTCCTGAATCATCCGGCCATCCTTGTACTTGACTAATTTTTGAGCGACGCGCGCGATGTCCGCCCAGGTCTTCGGGCAATCTTTTTGGGGATCCAGACCCGCTTCTTTAAAAAGTTTCGTATTAATTAACAAACTAAACGAATTTTGCTGAATAGGAATCCCATATAACTGATTCTTGAATTTCATACCGGAAAGACTACCTTTGAGATAGGTCTTTTCCAATTCAGCCACAGTTTTGTGCCCAAATGCGGTGGGATCGACCGGCGCCAGTAATTTCTTGGCAACGAAACCGGGATAATAATAGTCACCCAAGTCGAAGCAATCGGGGCCGGTTCCAGTGGCGCTAGCTACCATTAGCTTTTCTACATAATCTTTGCCCGGGAAATACGAAAATTCAATAGTAACATTAGGATGTGTCTTTTTAAACTCCGGTATTAACACATTCTGAATGTACTGGACTTCCGGGGGATGCTGATGAATCCAAAACCGTAAAGTAATAGGCGATTCAGCTTTAATGACACTTGAGAAGGCCAAAACCAAAATCAACATGGCAGATAATAAAAGATGTGTTTTTTTCATTTATTTCCCTCCTTTTTTTGAACACCAACATCAAGTTTGAGTTTGTGATACCACCTCCTCCTTTCACCCCGGGATTTTGGAAGCGGTTTTAGTTGATCACGGAATAATTACGCAACGGCCGATAACCCTGCCATTGCCAAGATCAGCTAATGCCTCGTTGATCGCGGTTAAAGGATAACGATTACTGATATATGGTTTAATCCGACCGTCCGCCGACCAGCGGATCATATCGGCTAAATCCTGCCTAAGGCTAGCGCGGCAACCGATGATTTCAATTTCATCCATAAAAAGTTTAAATAGATCCGCGGTAAATTCATTCGCTAAATAGCCAACGATAATAATCTTGCCGCAACGGCGGGTTAATTGCACCGATTGAGCTACCGTACTGCTTAAACCGACATTATCAATAACGACATCAGCGCCGATTCCAGTGATTGATTTTACCGTAGTAACTAAATCTCGGCGTTTGGTATTAATCAAATAATCAGCGCCTAACTGGGCAGCGTAATCCAAACGTTGATCGTCACGGCTGGTGGCAATGACTATGGCGCCCATCATTTTTAAAATCTGTATGGCTTGCATTCCCAGGCCGCCGGTGGCGCCAATGACCACCACATAATCGCCCGCTTTAACCTGAGCTTTATTACGAATGGCATGCAGGATACAGGCTCCCGCATCCGGTAAAATGCAAGCTTCCTCGAAGCCTAAACTGTCTGGAATTTTAAACAAATTTTCTTGAGGCGCTACCACATACTCACTAAAAAATCCGTTCCGTTCAAACCCAATCCGGGTAACATTAAGACACATATTCTCATGTCCCGTATAACAAAAACGGCATTGATTGCAAGTGACGTAAATACTGGAAGTGACTCGCTCACCAATTTGCCAGCCATGGACTCCTTCTCCCAAAGCTTCAATAACACCGGCCCCTTCATGGCCTGGAATATGCGGCAATTGCACCGTTGAAATCCGGCCTTCTAATATATGTTGATCGGTGGTGCACAACCCGGCTGACTTCACCTTGATCAAAACTTCGCCATAACCCGGCTGAGGCTTGGGAACTTCAGTGATGGCAATCGGTTTGTTAAATTCTTTAATTACTGCTGCTTGCATTGGATTCACTTCTTTCTGTTATATGTTTTTAACCGTCTTACTCCATTTCTTTTAACTAGGTTTAAAGATAAATAATAATAAGATAACCGAAGCTAATGAGCCGATGATTCCCAATCGTAATTTTGTTCGTTGCCGATAGGGTTCAATTTCATGAAAGATTTTCAATCCAATCAGCACTGAAAAAACTGTTCCGAACGGCGTTACCGCCCAAGCAATTCCTATTCCCGCCAACTGGATCCCCGCAGTCATACAATACGTACCCATCAGCCATAAAAAGCCGCTAGCCACCGCACAGCAATGTTCAATAGCCGGCATTCGGAACCAATCGATAACTCCCTTTTTCCCTTTGGTAAAATATAGTAAAGCGCCAGCCCCCAAAAAGCCTCCCCAAGCGGTAGCCAGGGGAATGTGGTCCACCGTCATGATCCGGGGAGCTACCAGTTTAACTTCCGTTGCATAAATGGCAAAAAACACCGCCGCCACCAAGCTGTATAAAATCCCTCGCCATTTATTGGCAGAAGCCAATTGACCCGCCGGTAGAGTATGGGCCAAAACAGCCCCGGCTCCCATCATCACGAGACATCCTACTAACACGAGATCAAACATGAACCAACTCATCTGTCGAAACTCACCAAATCCAATGATCCCAATCAGCAATCCGATAACAGCCGTATAATTCTTTAGCGCGGTTGCGCGCGACAATCCAATTAACTCTGTACCCTGTATATACGTAAAACAAGCAATTGCCCAAGTAATTCCTAATATTATCCCAGCCAATAATGTAGTTAAATTAACGGGTAAACCCAAACGTTGGCCAAAGAACGAACGAAAGTATTCAATGACGATACCACCGAATATAGCACCAGCAGTTAACGAAGTGTAGTAATACTTAACAACGCAGGCGCAATAACGCCGTGGAACCATAAACGATACATGAAAAATGGTTCCAATTAGTGACAAGACAATTCCTGCTGCCATGTTTTTCTCCTATAATACCAACGCGAATCTAGAATGATGGTGGGGTAATCGCCCAAATCAATTCTGCTTCATCTTCGGTTTCATTCACCCATCCATGCGGAATTTCACTTGAATAATAAGCAGTATCGCCTGCCTCAAGTTCAAATTCTTCATTTCCAACGGTCAAATGGATCCGGCCTTTAGCAACATAGCCCCATTCCTCGCCTTCATGGGCCATGAATTCCGATCTCCCCCCCGGCGGCGCAATCACCCGAATGATCTCCATTTGCCGCTTTAAATCGGGCGTGAGCAATTCGAATTCTAAAGTCGAATCCGGAAGCCTAAAATTTTTACGCTTGTTTTTTCTTACAACAACACCCGAAAGATTTTTCGTTTGATTTTCAAGCAAAGATACCAAAGGGATATTCAATTCATGCACGATAAGTCGAATCGAAGCAAGGGAGGGATTACTCTTGCCTCTTTCAACCTGAGAAAGGAAGCTTTTCGTCAAACCCGTTCTCAAGGCCAATTCATCAAGGGTTAGCTTTTTATGCTCCCGTGCTGTTCGGATCCGTTGGCCAAACTGGTTCATCTTGATATCGTCCATTATTTTCTTCTGTTTGTCGTTAACTAGATTACCCATTTTTTTACCTCAAATATTTTGTACAGTATAGATTAATTTACTTTAGAAAAACCG
>JAEZKW010000108.1 GCA_023415375.1 Bacillota bacterium | reverse complement strand
GCAACGGGATTTTTCGGCTTTATGACCGGAGAGGGTTGAACGTTATAGACTTTGGAGTATGGCGGCGTCGAATGAGTTAACCAGACATTACCGCCAATTTCGGAATCATGTCCGATAATGGTGTCTCCGCCTAAAATCGTAGCTCCCGCGTATATTACAACATTATCCTCAATATCAGGGTGCCTTTTGATTTTTTTGATGGGGTTTCCCTGATCATCTAAAGGAAAACTTTTCGCCCCCAGCGTAACTCCTTGATATAGTTTTACATTTTTTCCGATGGTGCAAGTCTCGCCAATTACCACGCCTGTTCCGTGGTCGATAAAAAACGATTCGCCGATTTCCGCTCCGGGATGAATATCGATTCCCGTCAGTTGATGGGCATATTCAGTCATTATCCTCGGAATCAATGGCACTTCATTTTGATATAACACATGGGCGATCCGGTAAATGCTGATCGTTTCAATTGCCGGATAACTTAGCAGAATTTCCTCGGTTGAAAGCGCTGCCGGGTCCCCATTATAGGCTGACTGAATGTCGGTATGCAATTTTTCTCGAATCTCCGGAAGCTGTTTCATCAATTGTATGGTAATTTCATTGGCACGGTCTACACATTCAGAACAACATTCCCGGGAAAATTTCTCAAGCCTGCTGCAAACATTGATAAATGCTTTTTGAATCAGCATGCTGAGTTCAACGGCAGCAATGCGTAGATTGTTTCCAATCAAAATATTAACCCGCGATTCATCAATCGGATATTTTTCATAGACTCCTGGAAATAAAGCGGAACGGATATGTTGAAGAACTTTATATACACTTTCTTTTCCCGCAAATCCAATGGTTCTTTCTTTAAAAAAATGATTTTCATTGATATTTTCCAAAGCTTTGGTAACTTCAGGCAGATCTTCGTTAAGCCATTGATTGAGTAAAATATCACTCACCTCTCCTCACACCTTCATACATCATTTGAATTTTAATTTCGTAATATCCTCTACCACGGTAATTTTGCTTTTAATCATTCCCATCCAGCAAGTATAACTGATAACACCGGTCTCACGGGGAATAAATTCAATTAAATTTTCTCCGACCTGCAATTTTTTGTCGATTTTCAATTTAGGAATCGTAATGGCGTTATTACAGCCGTTCAGATTGTCGCGGTCAGCTTTCATGATCCAGCGGACCGGGATGGCTTTTTGCACCATAATTGCCGGGAAACCGTCAGACTGAATTGACGTGGTAACAGTCTGAATGTTTCCCTCAATATGAGATATATGGGTATAAGCACTTACTACATTTCCGGCTCGAAAGGTCACGATTCCGGACAAGGCGAGACCTCTTCCCATCATCACCATTCCTAGAATAATGACCAGGATGGCGCTGATTTTTAGAATCCCGCTGGTATGTTTTTTATTAAGCTTCGCTGAAAGGGCCCCAAAAGAGAATAATAACGGTACAGTTCCCATTGCAAAACAAAACATCGATGAGGCTCCAAAAACCACACTTCCAGTACTGAGGGCATATAACTGGACAATCTGCAGCGGTCCGCAAGGCATTAAGCCATTGAGTATTCCCACAAAAAATGGCCCATAGCGATTGCTGCGAATCTTTTTAAAGGCAAAGGAAGGTAAACTTAGGTTGAGATGCCGTAAAAACGGAAAAATATCCAAAAGATTAACCCCCATGATAATCATAAATAAACCCCCAATGAAGGGAACGATTCCTTTCCAAATACCGATAAAGGTAATAGCCTGCCCCACTCCGCCGATAATAGCCCCAACCGAAGTATAAGCAGTCACTCGGCCCGAATTATACAATAAGGAAGGATAAAACCAACCCCTAGTCCTGCTCTTTTGGATCCTGGCATTATCAACAATCGTCTGAGAGATTACTATCCCGCCGCACATACCAAGGCAATGAAAGGAAGTTAATATACCAAGCACAAACAATAAACCAAAGCCAGTACCTTTACCAAGGCGAGGAAGATTTTTGAGCATTATAAGATTATTGAGTAATTGCAACAAATCGAGATGCCATATCGCTTTAAAACCAAAGTATGCGGCCACAACTCCCAAAATGGTGATAAAAACCCTCAATCCTTTTTCCCAAGCCGTAGCTGATTTTGGCCCTAAGTTACCATTCTCGTCTTGGGGAAACAAAACTTTACCCTGCATGTATCTTCTTTCCTATCTAGAAAATATATTATTTAAGTATGCCGAAACTTGGGCGTAGACCTCTCTCTTGCTCTCCCCCCCGGCGCGGGGAGAGTAACCGATGTCTCCGCAGTCTAAAATCTTTTAGAGGTCATCGGGGTTACCCTTCCACTTAAATCAACAACTTTGTGGTGCTTCACAAGGGGAAAGGCTCGCGTCCAAATTGGACGCGCGGGTTAGGTTGCACTTTGACATCCTGCTATTTTCATCCTTTCATGTGCCCCTGCGGGCCGGGGCAGATGACTATCCTTCAAACTTTTTGAGGCTGAGAGAATTCAACAGAACGGATACCGAACTCAATGCCATTGTCACAGCGCCTACTACTGGGTTTAAATTACCGGTTGCCGCAACCGGAATGCCCACTAAATTATAAATAAAGGCCCAAAATAAATTTTGTTTGATTTTTCTCATCGTACGCCTAGCTAACTTGATAGCCGTTGGAATGTTAGCCAAATCATCTTTTGAAATCACAATACCGCCTGTTTCTACCGCTACATCGGAACCGCTTCCCATAGCAAATCCAACATTGGCGGTGGCTAAAGCCGGGGCATCGTTGATACCGTCGCCAACCATAG
>JAEZKW010000104.1 GCA_023415375.1 Bacillota bacterium | reverse complement strand
CCGATATCGTAATTCACGTTGATCCCTGGTGGAACCCGATGGCGGAAAATCAAGCTACGGATAGAGTACATCGTATGGGCCAACGAAATCAAGTGATGGTTTATAAATTGATCACCATGGGAACCGTAGAAGAAAAGATTTTACAATTACAGCAACGAAAAAAATCTGTATTTGATGCAATCATTGAACATAACCAAAGTCCTATAAACTCCCTGACCTGGGAGGATATTAAAGATCTATTTGAACTTTGAGGTGCTATCCAACTTCCCCCGAATATAATCAGCAGGAATTGGTATTATTATCTTGAATTAGTATTTAGGTGGGGAAAAACCATCTATTATACAAATTTTAAAAAATTGGAGGTATTCTCGTGAAAAAGTTGGCAAGTATACTTATTTTAACTTTCTCGCTTCTTTTATCATTTGCAACTCTTGCCTCAGCTGAGCTTTTGTTTGGAGTGAGTGCGGAAGCCGGTCCTAGTGATTTTTCGGTAAACTATAAAGAACCTTTTAAAACAAATTATAACTCAACTCCTGGTTATACAGTAGATAACATTTCCAAATCACCTACTCAAGTTACATTGACTGGCGATCTTAATTTACTTCTTATCCACATCGGCGGGGAATATAGCACTGCTGATATGGGTAAAGATGGCACCTTCTCCACAGCGACTATAAAAGCTGGATGGGAACTAGGACTGCCAATCGTTAGCCTTCAGCTTTATGGCGGCTATCAGGCATACACTCTGACCAAGGGCGATTCAATTAGCAATCCGAGTCTTGGCGACAGCGCTTACTGGGATTTATTCGCTAGTGTAGGTGCCAAAGTAAGCCTCGCTGATATTAGTGTTTATGCCAATGCGAACATTCCAATATACGCCAAATTCAGTAATGGCATTGATGATGACAGCAGCCCTTCCATGAGTTATCTCAAGGCAGGTATTTCTTACGCTCCGATTCCTTTTGTAGACCTTTTTGTGGACTACCGCAAAATGGAAGCCGAATCCAAAGTTATGAAACTCTCTTCTGATGGTTATAACTTCGGAGTCAGGCTGAGCTTCTAATTTACATAGGCATCGAGGCTAAATTCTACTTGCTTCCATAGGTATTGCAAAACAGTACCTATGGATTTTTTATGACTAAAATAGGAGCATCCACTGAAAAAATCTCCGCCGCGGGTTAAAACCGGTTTTAACCCGCGGCGGACAGAATCAGCCTACCTTCAAACAGTTAATGATACAAAATATTCCTCAATGCTATAGGTTAATAAATGATTCCCATAATCCCCCAGGAAACCTTCTGGGAGCACCTTCGTTTATAAGCATAGAATAAAGCGAGGTGTTTTAAAGCAAGATGCTTTTATTGAAAAAAATCTCCGTTTTTTTAGCGATAGCAGCTGGGATCATTAGCGGTACGGGGGGGGGATTATATATTTTGAATCAGCCGCATTCTTTTGAACGACCCGAAATAAAGAATACTCCTTATTTAGTAGAAGAAGATTTGCCTTTTGGGATTGAAAGAAATAATCCAGTGCCTGAAGTAAAACATTGGAATTTTAATAAGAGAACTTATTACTATTTTAACTGGGGCTTGAAAAAAACCGGTGGATATAGTTTAGAAATATTGAGTGTCAAGAATCATTTAATAAAGATAAAAGCCCAAAGTCCCCGTAAAGATCAGATGCTGATTGAAGCCCTTACTTTTCCCGCTTTGCTGATATCATTACCTCAAGGTGATTATGCCTATGAAGTCGTCAATGAAAAAGGCTGCCGGATTCAAGACATCTTTTCCCCCAAAAGTAAGCCGCTCAAAATGATTATATTTGTCCCAAAAGCAAATGGTCAAATCGCCCAGCGGGAGATTTTAAGAGATGTTTCATGTCAGAAAAAGGGGAAATCCACCCTATTCATTGCTTTAGAATCGCTCTTTAACCAGCAGGAAATGCGTGATTTTATAAATAACGGGATCACACCGGAAAAAGTATTTTTTGAAAACCAAAAACATCAATGGATTGTTGAGCTGAGCAAAACTTTTCAAGATTTAACGGGTGAAGAAAAAAAACTGCTCTGCGAGGTTATTCGCAAAACAGTTTTAACTCTTATAAACAATTCTTCCGCTTCTGTAAAAATCCTTACAAATCCAGCGGCGGAAAATCAATCTTAATAAAAAAACTAGAGTGATGATGTTTTAGCTTTGACACCCAAATTTTCGACATTTAATTGCTCTTTGATTTTTCCTAGTTCTTTTTCATATTCTGTAAGAGTTTGAATTATTTTGGTAATTTTTTCATTAAAACGATTGTCTTCGGCAGTGATCTCATTTAACAAAGAACAAGCATCCTCAAACCTATTAATGACCTGTGCTACCTTTGATTCCTCTATAAGTCCCATGGTAACCTCCTTGTGTATACCATTTAATTAAACCACTTTCTTAAATTGCTTGTCAACAAATCATCCAAAACTTTCTTGTAGATTTCTTTATCAAAAAACGCAACTGCCGTGGAAGACCATAATAACATTATTCAATTTGTTCGATATGATAAACGTAGTTTCTCATGTCTTGAACCTGTTTCATTTTTACAATTGTATCCAGAGCATTCTTTTTTAATTTAAATACCTCCGCTTTATCTTTAGAGCTCAAAATTCTTAACCCTTGCGGATCGGGCGGTGTTGCGTAAAATACGTTATTTTTAAAATCAACCGCCTTTACTAAGAAATTCATTCTATCCATCATTCCTTTTCATTTTCATTTATTGATAACCTATATTATACTGCAAAAAAATTTTGAATTCAAATTCATATTCATTACGCCGAACACCAACAGTATTTATTATCAATCCATTGAAAGCAGTACATTAAATTTTTTATTTGATTCTAAAGTTACTTGCCGAATTTAAGTTTATATGTTAAGTTTGTTACATTAATTTGTAACAAAATAATTAAGGTGGTTACTTCCAAATTAAACCTCGTCCCCCATGTCAAGACAATCGGGCTTTTAACCATTCAACTAAGTTTACGCTCGCCAGGAATCAATCCTCACCTACATTGACTGGTGTGTTTAAACTCGCTAGCCAGAATAAATCACTTTCAGTAAAAACCGTCGGCCCTATTCCGCAAAACCTTATCTTTAAAGTCATGGATTAAATCCGGCATACTGAAGCGATCGGCCGATCAATCCCGCCAAATTTAATTAATGATCTCATGGGTACAAAAGTAGCGCTGGTGGCGAACAAAACCATTCTATAGCATCACTTTGATTGTTGGAGGGATAAAGATGAAACAGAATACTTTTTCTTTTACTGATCAGCAAGGATATAAAATTTTTACGTATCAATGGCGGCCAGAAGAAACTGAGCCTAAAGCGATTATTATTTTGGTCCACGGCATGGCCGAACATGCCGGCCGGTACCAAAGATTTGCAGAATCTCTGACCAGTGCAGGATATTTAGTATTTGCTCCGGATCATCGCGGCCATGGCCTCACTGCCGGAAATCCGGAAAAAGTAGGCTATATGGGGGAGGATGGCTTCAATAATGTTGTTACCAACCTTCATCAGTTGTCGCAGCTTATTCAAAACGAAAACCCCGGTTTGCCGCTTGTCCTTTTCGGGCATAGCTTCGGCTCATTTTTGACCCAGCAATATATCGAAGAATACGGACATGAACTACGAGGCGCAGTCTTGAGCGGAACTTGCGGTAAAAAAGGAGGAATAACCAATATTGGACTTCTGCTGGCTTGGCTAATCGTTCATGGTAATGCACCCGAAAAGCAAAGCCCTTTTCTTCATAATATGGCGCTATCCGGGTACAATAGTAAATTTCAGCCGCAACGGACCGACTTTGATTGGCTGTCGCGGGATAACGCCGAAGTTGATCGGTATATTAACGACCCATTTTGCGGAGCGGTTTTATCCGGGGGCTTTTATTATGATCTGGCCCGGGCTTTAAAACGGATCCATTGTTCCAAAAATCAACGAAAAATACCAAACAATCTTCCCATCTATATTATTGCAGGCACTGACGATCCTGTCGGTGAATATGGCAAAGGCGTACAAAGACTGATTTTCGTTTACCAGCAAGCTGGCCTAAACGATTTAACCTATAAGTTTTATCCGGGCGGAAGGCATGAAATGCCGAACGAAATCAATCGGGATGAGGTTATCCGTGATTTGTTTGCCTGGCTTGATAGGCTTTTTATTTAAAAGGCCAACGGAAATTATTAAAAAGGTTTTTGCCTTTATTAATTTACCGCGGAAAGGTTTCATTTCTCTTTTTGCAACGATTGAATGGTTTTATCCAAAGATTCCGCTTGTTTTAACCTAGAAAAGGGTAGGTATTCAATAATTAACCTTCCTGCTTCTTCCCGGGCTGTAAAATGAGCCCCCGGTTTTAAATTCATTGATTCAGTGATTGAGCTTGGAATCGTTAGCTGATTAGCCTCATTCATTTCCAATATTTGTTCCAATTTCATCATCCTTTTATATTTTTGGGCTGAAGTTAATCATAACCCGTTATCGGAAAATCATACTTGAAAATACTATCAATTTGAAAAGTCTCAAACCAGTAGATAGATCATCAATTTCTTAAAAGTGGAAACCTAAATGAATAATTATCCGTTTAACGTCTGGAAGAGAAAATTCAAAGAATTTATCCAACAGCGTTTTTCGCCATTAAAGTTCATTAGCAAGGCATGTCTAATTAGGGTTACAAGGCAGGTTAAGTTCGGAATGAAGTAACTCTAAATTATAATTCATCCTTTAGGAGGGAACGTCATGTTTGAAGGCCTAACTGCTGTTAATGAAGCAATCAAAGAAAAAAGTATGTTTATTACCCAGTTAAAGGACCAGATCTCCAAAGTTATTATTGGCCAAGGAAAACTGATTGATGGCCTGCTGTTGGGCTTATTATCCGGCGGCCATGTGCTTCTCGAAGGAGTACCAGGCCTCGCAAAAACGTTATCTGTAAAGAGCCTGGCAGCCTCGATTCAAGCTGATTTTCAAAGAATTCAATTTACACCGGATTTATTGCCTGCTGATTTGATTGGGACTTTGATTTATAACCCACAAAGCGGCCAGTTCTCGACCAAAAAAGGTCCGTTATTTGCGCAAATCGTTTTAGCCGATGAAATAAACCGCGCCCCGGCAAAAGTCCAAAGTGCCTTACTGGAAGCGATGGAAGAAAGACAAGTAACAATCGGTGAAAATACTTTTAAACTGCCTGAGCCCTTTATGGTGCTGGCAACACAAAACCCCGTTGAACAGCAAGGTACTTATCCGCTGCCTGAGGCACAACTGGACCGTTTCATGCTTAAATTGCAAATATCCTACCCAACAATTGAGGAAGAAACATTGATCGCCGAACGGATGGGACAAACATCAAAGGTTATGGATATTCAACCGGTGATTTCCCCTCAGGACATTATGGAAGTCCGAAAAGTCGTTGATCAAGTTTATCTGGATTCGAAGATTCGGGATTATATTGTCAAAATTGTGACTGCGACCCGTAAGCCGGCTCAATATAAACTCGACATTGCTGATTATATTGAATATGGCGCATCGCCAAGGGCTACCATTAACCTAACCATCGCCGCCAAAGCTTGGGCTTTTATCCAAGGCCGTGGTTACGTGGTGCCCAATGACATCAAAGTTATAGGCCCCGATATTTTAAGACACCGGATCATTCTCACCTATGAGGCGGAAGCGGAAGAAATCAAGGTGGATGAGGTCATCAAAACTATTTTCCAAGGGGTAGATGTTCCTTAATTATATATGGATAAAGGATTAAGAATTCAGGAGTCAGGAGCCAGAATGAATTGAAAGCTTCAATATCTTTTCCAAGATTTAATTTTTACTTGGGATTTCAGAGATACTTTAGTCCTCATTCTGACTTCTGGATTCTGGCTCCTAAAACAAGTTTCCTCCCTTGAATATATAAGTGACAAAGAATTTAGAATTCAAGAGTCAGGAGCCAGAATGAATTGAAGGCTTCAATATTCTTTCCAAGATTTAATTTTTACTTGGAATTTAGAGATCCCTCAGCCCTCATTCTGACTTCTGGATTCTGGCTCCTGGCTTCTAGTATGAAAGGAACTAAAATGCTTGCCAAGGAAACACTTAAGAAAGTCAAGAAAATCCAATTAAAAATATCACGTTTAAGTAATGACGCAATGTCGGGTCATTATACCAGTGTTTTCAAAGGAATGGGTATTGAATTTGACGAAGTCAGGGCTTATATTCCCGGAGACGATGTGCGGGCAATCGACTGGAATGTCACGGCGCGCACCGGAATTCCTTACATCAAGCGCTATATCGAGGAACGGGAACTGACAATTATGCTATTGGTCGATTTGAGCGCTTCACAGCGTTTCGGGACCATCAATTCATTAAAGTCGGACTTGGCTGCTGAAATTTCAGCGCTGCTGGCTTTTTTGGCAATTCAAAACAATGATAAAGTGGGTTTACTCATTTTTAGCGATCATGCCGAAACGTTTATTCCTCCGCAAAAAGGGCGTCACCATGTTTTACGGGTCGTTCGGGAAATTTTAAGCTATCGGCCCACTGGAACAAGAACAAATATTTCGGCGGCTTTGGAATTTGTGAACCGGATCCTAAAACACCGCAGTATTATTTTTTTGCTATCTGATTTTTTAGACACAGAATTTGAAAGACCGCTACAACATCTTTCCAGGCATCATGATTTGATAGCTATTGATATTAATGATCCACGAGAATTTGAAATGCCCTCTGTAGGACTGGTCGAACTTGAAGATCGGGAAACCGGGGCCCGTATCACCCTCGATACATCCGAATCAAGCGTCCGGGATATCATCAAAAATGAGGCTATCAAAAGGAAAAATGCAACGAATAAACTCTTTAAGCATAATAGAATCGACCGGATCGAAATTTCTACGGACCGCTCCTACGTCGAACCTTTGCAAAAGTTTTTCCGTAAACGGGAACGCAGAATCCGTTAAAGTATGCCTAGCGAGGTAAACTGATGAAAGCGCTAAGTAACAAAAAAATATTAAATCACCGAATACCGAAGCTTTTAGGTTATGGCCTGACGATCCTTGTTGTATTATTATCGGCGGCCTTGGTCTATCGTTTGTTTTTCTCCTTCAAGCCTATGGCTTTGCCAAAGGGGAGCGAGATTCAGGGGCGAATCATTGTGGCACCCGGAGTTTATCATGTCGGGGATAACATTCCTATTACTCTAGAAGTAGAAGCCCGGAACGGAATCAGCTTTGACATGCCGGATTTATCCAATATAAGATTAGGCCCATTAGAAATCTTATCCAAAAGCAACCTGATTACTGAAAAGCCCTTTGGAGGTATCCGCCAAAAAATCAAATATCAATTGGCCGCATGGGATGTTGGAAAACACCAACTCCACGGATTTAATATACTCTATCGAAGCAAGACAGGTATCCAAAAGATTTATCCAGTCCGCACCTGTTTCATCAATATAAAATCGCTACTACCAGCCAGTAAATCGGAACAAGAATTAGCCGCCTTGCAAATTAAGGAAGCTAAAAAGCCAGTCGGAATGCCACCCCAGTATTTTATTTTATGGTGGATTTTAGGGATCATTGCCGGATGTGGTTTAGTATTTATGGTCGTGAAGTACCTACAACGCTTTCGGAGTCAAAAGAAAGCGTTGTCAGAGTCAGAAGTCCAAAACATCCCTCCAAAGGAAGCGGCTCATGTGATTGCCTTACGGAGGTTAGCGGCCCTCCAGAAAAAAGATTATCTCAGTGAGCAGGCATTCAAACCTTATTATACCGAACTGGCCGAATGTATCCGTGAATACTTGGAAAACCGTTTTCAAATAAAGGCTTTGGAGATGACGACAGAGGAATTCTTAGAAAGTTTAACGATGGACCAGACACTCGGCAAGGTTCATCAACAGATTCTCACTGATTTTTTACAATCAGCCGATCTGGTCAAATTTGCAAAATGTTTACCTTTACCCGCTGAGGCCGAAAAATCTTTGACACTCACGAAACAACTGATTGAAGAAACCAAAGAAATACCCATCGAAAATGAATTTTCCATAGAGAGTGTCAATTTAGCCAGTCAGGAGAATTAAAAATGACTTTTCAAAACTCTCTTTTGTTGATACTGCTGATATTGGTACCCATAATGGGTTATGGAATGGTTTGCAAACGAAAGTTTGGAAAACCAAGGGGCGCATTTTATTATTCTAGCACGGCAATAGGCCAAAATATCCGGGCGACTTGGAAAGTTAAAGGGTTGTCAATCCTTCCTTGGATAACGTTAACTGGATTGGCTTTTATGATTATCGCTCTGGCCCGCCCGGAAATTGGTTTAAAAAATGCCATCGTCAGGCATGAAGGCGTTGATATTGTGTTGGCTTTAGATGTTTCCACCAGTATGTTGGGGGAAGACTTTCAAACGGCCGGAAGGAGAACGAGCCGGATTGATATAGTGAAAGAAGTCGCCAGCGACTTTATTGCCAAGCGTCCCTATGATCGGATCGGGATGGTGATCTTCGCCGGAAGGCCCTATATTCTCTCCCCTTTGACCTGGGACCATGATTGGAGTATTGAACGCCTTAAAGAAGTTAAAGCAGGGATGATTGAGAACAGTACCGCAATTGGTAATGCCTTGGTGACAGCCATGAACCGGCTTCAAGAGTCAAAAGCCAAGAGTAAAGTGATTATTTTATTGACTGACGGGGTTAATAATGCGGGCGAAGTGGCCCCGGAAACTGCAGCAGATGCCGCCAAGGCTCTGGGCATAACCATATATACAATTGGAGCCGGTTCTAAAGGTATGGTCCCCTATCCTTTTCAAGACCCGTGGGGCCATAAAGTCTATCAGAACGTTAAAATAGATATTGATGATGCATTGTTAACTAAGATTGCCCAAAAAACAGGCGGATATTATTTTAGGGCCACCAATACCAACACGTTAAAAGAGATTTTTAATCGAATCAATAAAATGGAGAAAACCAAAATTGAAATGCCGCATTATCAGGAGTATCTTGACTTATATCCGCCCCTTTTAATTTTATCGTTAATTTTGTTACTCGGAGAAACCGTTCTTTCCAATACAATATTCAGGAGATTACCATGAGTATGGCAAATCCAATTTATAGTTGGTTATTTATTATACCGATCATTCTCATTCTCTTCTATATCCGGGTGCAACGCCGAGCGACTCAGGATCTCGAACGTTTTGCCGAGAAAAGTTTGATCAGTAAAATCTCTGACCTTTCCGGACAAAAATTACGGTCCCGGCTAAGAATGATCCGAATGGTTGGTATTCTATTTATCCTGGTCTCTTTAATCGGACCTCAATGGGGCTATGAGTGGCATGAAGTCCGGCAAGAAGGCACTGAAATTATGCTAGCGGTCGATACTTCCAAAAGCATGCTGGCCACAGATATTAAACCCAATCGTTTGGAACGGGTCAAATTAGCTGTAAATGACTTTTTGGGTAACCTCAACGGTGATAAAGTAGGTTTAATTGCCTTTTCAGGCACTAGTTTTCTACAATGCCCATTAACCTTAGATTATAACGCCTTTTCACTCACTTTAAACTCTTTGAGTTTTAAAACGATTCCTAGAGGCGGCACGGCTATCGGCGAAGCGATTCAAACAGCCATTAAAGCATTCGAGTCAGGTGGCGGGGGCACAACCAAAAGTTTGATCCTCATTACGGACGGTGAAAATCATGAAGGGGATCCCGTCCCTTTGGCTGCCGAAGCGGCTAAAAAAGGGATCCAAGTCTATACAATAGGGATTGGCAGACCTGAAGGTGAATTAATCGTTGTCCCGGATGATAAAGGTAATAGTTCTTATTTAAAAGATGATCAAGGCAATGTGGTTAAATCCAAACTGAATGAAGAAATTTTACAAGAAATCGCCAAAGCGGGCGGCGGATCCTATTATCATGCTACCGATATCTCAATGGGGCTTGATGAACTTTATCGCCAAAAAGTAGCCAAATTAAATAAGGCAGAGTTCAATAGCAAACTACAGAAACACTATATCGATCGTTATCAAGTCCCATTGTTTCTTGGAATATTGTTTATAACATTAGAAATTGTCCTGGGGATTGGGCCGCTGAGCCTGGATAGTTTAAAGGTTTTCAAAAGCGATGAACGGGAGGCATTGAAATGAAAAGGCCGCTTAAAATGTTTATCTGTATCATCATTGCTTTGATATCATTATTGATAATCAGCGTTTTGGTTTGGGGAAAAACCCTCAAAATGGCCAAAGCCAACCGCTTGTTAATGGCCTCCAAACCTAACCAGGCTCAAGCGATTTACGAGCAAATGGCGGCGAGTTCCCCGGAATCTCCTTATATCCTTCATAATCTGGGATTGACATTTTATAAAAAAGCTCAGTATGATAAGGCTGTTGCCAATTTTGGCAATGCCCAGAAAAAGATTGAAGCCCCGGAATTTCGTTTAAATAAAAGTCTTCAACATGATTTATCCAATCGAGTTGGTTATAATTTAGGTAATGCTTTATTTAAACAAGCCGAGAAGTTACCTAGTGCACAAAGCACCACGGCGTATCAAAACGCGCTCGATAATTACAAAAAAGCAATCGTTGCCGAACACAGCGATTTAGATGCAAAATACAATTATGAATTGACTAAAATACGTCTCAAACAAATGCAAAAGGAGCAATCATCCCAAAAAGGTCAAAATAAGAATCAAAAGGAGCAGCAACAAGATAAATCGAATTCGTTAAAAAACGGATCCGGAAGGCAGGATAAGAATAATACCCAATCCAAGGACCAAAATTCTTCTTCGCAGCCCGGGAAGGGGCAAATGACCAAAGATCAAGCCGAAGAGCTGCTGAAAATGATGAAAAGTCAAGACCAAGGTAAAGCTCCGGTAATAGGCGTCTATGATTCAGAACCTAAACAGGATTGGTAAGAGATAGGTATTTTTAAGAGCCCCGCGTGCACACGTTAAATAGCTTTGGCTAATTGAAGGATAAGGCAGGAGAGATGAATGAAACATTATCTGAAAATAATTTCCGTACTTGCCATATTATCTGGGCTGGTATTCTTAATGAGTACATCAGCAATGGCTGCGTCAGCGGAACTCACTTTGGATTCCGATCAAATCGGCGTCGGTGAGGCTGTTCAATTAACTGTGGCTATCAATGGCGCCGCCTCCGCCGGACGCCCAAAAATAAATGCACCCGATGGCATCAGTATCCAATACGCAGGAGCATCGAACCAATTTCAAATCATTAACGGGGCCTTTTCATCCCAACTTTCTTACAACTTCTCAGTGGCAGGCCTTAAGCCGGGCCGTTATACTCTTGGACCTATTGAAATTGCGGCTGGTAATAAAAAGCTCCGCACTAATTCGGTAGTTCTTACAGTTACAGGTTCAGCATCAACCCGGGGAAACTCTGCTCCCGCCATCGGACAAGATCGCATAGACACAGTGCAGGGACTGGCTGGCAGTAACCCGCTAACACTATCTCTAAGTCTGCCCAAAACTACTATTTACCAAGGCGAAGTTGTTCCGGTGACCATCAAATTATTGGCCCGAGGAGTTTCTCTCAATGAAGTCACTTATCCGAACCTCAGCCAAAGTGATTTTGTTTTTGGTAAAATGGACAAACCGCTGCAAACAGAGGAGACAATTAATGGAGAACCCTATAAAGTTGTTGAGTTCCACACAACTTTGACTCCTGTAAAAACGGGGGCCCTATCTTTGGGACCCGTTACTTTAAATTGCAATATTATCGTTAAAAGCCGGGACAGTGACAGCTTTTTCGACGATTTTTTCCCGAACTACGAAAAACAGTCGGTTCAGGTAAAGAGTAAGAAAGTTTCACTTAGTATTTTGCCACTACCGGCAGCCGGCAAACCTGCCAACTTCTCCGGGGGAATTGGCCAATTTCAGTTAAACGTGACAGCAACTCCTGCAACAGTAAACCAGGGAGATCCCCTCACCGCTAAATTGGCCCTCTCAGGGAAGGGAAATTTTCAAGCTGTAAATGCACCAGCCCTGCAAAATTCTAGTGGGTTTAAAGTCTATGACCCCCAAAGAAAAAATAGTACAGACCAAAACGGAGGCGTTATTTTTGAACAAGTTTTAATTCCGGTTGACGCCAAAATCAAACAAATTGGTCCTTATGTATTTTCTTATTTCAACCCGGCGGCAGGGAAATATCAACAAATTGTCACCTCCGCGATTCCTCTATCCGTAAAAGCGAATCCGGAGTTTAATAAAAGTTCAGCGGGAATGGAAATTTCCGGCCAAGACCAACATTTTGGACGGGATTTAGTGTTTATCAAAGACTCACCGGGCAAACTGAGGCTTGTCAAAGAACGCTTTTATTATCATCCTTGGTTTTGGATTTTGCAGCTAATTCCTCTGATAGGATTGTTTGCTGCTTATCTTTACAGCAGGCACCGGAAATTGCTTGAGTCTGATACCCCGGCGGCCCGCTCGATCCGTGCCGCTAATTTCGCCAAAAAGCAACTGGAAAATGCCAGCCGGACTTTATCCGCAGGGACTCTCGATCAGTTGTTAGATGAGTTGCATCTGATTATTCGCAATTACCTTGCCCAAAAATATAATCTGAATGCGGCTGGTATGACCGGGGATGTAACCGATACTCTTAAGGAGCAAGAAGTTGCAGAGAGTACCCTTCAAAAAATCAAAGACTTCTTCGTGAAATATGATTTTTATCGTTTTACCGGAGCCACGATTACCAAAGATGATGCTCACCAAATGTGGGAAAATATCAATCAGATTATTGAGGATTTGAACCATTCCTCTGGTAAAGCTAATTTAAATGGATATGCTACACCCGCTTTGGATTGGAAAGGAGCTCGGAATCGATGAATATTGATAAAAAGAAAGTTGCTGGACGCCGTATTTATATTATTTTATTGCTAATTGCACTACCGCTCCTACTTTTGGGTGGGACCTGGACAAACGCCCGAAACAATTCTTTTTCATCAAATCCTTCCGCTCTTTTTTATCAGGCAGGAAACAGTTATGAAAAGGGAGATTACCAAAAAGCGGCTAAGCTTTATAATGCACTTATTCAGAAAGGCTATGAGAGCGGAAATCTTTATTTTAACCTGGCGAACACTTACTTTAAATTGGGTCGAAAAGGTGAGGCTATTCTTTTTTATGAAAAAGCCAAACAATTGATGCCTAACGATGCCGACCTCAAATCTAATCTTAAATTCGCTCTCCGCGGTGTTGATGAAGGTCACCCCAATTGGCAAACTGATTTTTATCAATGGATTGTTTCCATAGATTCTTTGGAAAATCTGATGATTCTTACTTCACTCCTATTTTTTACTTTTGTAATTTTTTTGATCCTAGCCATTACCTTCCCAATGAGCTTTCGAGAACAAAATAGCGGCAAATTTAAATCATGGTTTCAGGGAACATTCATTGGAATTACGATAATTTTAGTATTTTCACTATCACTTACTGTAATCGTAGGCTTGGGGCATAGGAATCTGAATGCAGTGGCCATTCAATCGGGGGGCGAAGTGAGATTTGAACCCAATCCTCAATCAACTACCTACTATCACCTTGCCGAAGGGTCAAGAGTACAGATTTTGGAAGAAAAACGGGGTTGGCTGCTAATTCAAAGAAAAGACGGTAAAATGGGATGGATTAAAGACAAATTTGTAGCGAAGATTTAATATAACGCAATAATAATCAAATAACTAAAAACATGTCGAAAAGGATTTATTTTGGAAACCTCGAATAATTCTTTTATGGTCATCCCAGCAAGTCTACTCAGGACAGAGTAAGGGACTGGCTATTCTGTTTATAATTGAACGAGAAAATTATGTCGAATTGTAGATTTTTAGGAGGTCTCCAATGATTCAGATCTTTACTGATACCACTTCATCCATGACGCTTGAAGATTACCAGAAATACAATATTCATCCAATTCCAATCATTATCAACCAAGGTGAAATCTCCAAGCGGGAGCTTTTTGATCTGAAATACGAAGAGTTTTTCAAAAACCAACGGGCCGGAATCCGCTTCACTACTTCACAACCCTCTCCTTTAACTTACCTTGAGGCATTTAAACCCATTATCGAAGCTGGCGATGAGATTATATGTTTGATATTTTCCAGCGGGATTTCCGGTACCTTTAATACGGTCTGTACAACGTCGCAAATGTTGGAAACCGATAAAATATCAGTATTTGATTCTAGACTGAGTGGCTTCTGCTTGGCCTATATGGCAATCAAAGCCCGGGAAATGGCAGGAGGGGGCGCTTCCAGAGCCGAAATTATCAAATATTTGGAAGACCTGCATTCTCGCTGCCGTGTCTTTTTTCTGGTCGAATCCTTGCGATATCTTCACGCAGGTGGCCGTCTCACCGGCGCTGAAGCTTTAATTGGTTCTATTATTCAAATTAAACCAATTATTTGGTTTGAGCCGGACGGTAAAATGACAGCCTTCGAGAAAGTAAGAACCACGAAAGCAGGAAAGAACCGATTGATTGAATTAGCAAGGGAAAGGGCTGAGCTTGGCCTGGAAGCCCTTATCTTACACTATGGCGATAATATCGAAGAAGCCCAAGAATATGCAAAAGAAGTTGAAGCTGCAATCGGTATGAAACCCTACATGGCACCGATATCCCCGGTACTCGCCGTACATACCGGACCTGATATTTTAGGGTTACTGACGGTCACAAAGGGTAAATAATCATTTCCTTTCATACAACAGGCCATTATTTCAATTTGTACTTATCATTCTACTTGAAATGAAAATTGACATAATTCAGGTAAATAATTTCAACTCTCCTTAAATCAAAAATCGGAGAGGCGTGTCATTATCATTAAGAATAAGATCAAGTATTCAGTACAACAAAATCTACAAGTTCAAAGGAAGATTATTCTTCTTCAATTTGAAATTTGGCCATATCGGAAACCAGATGTTCAGCCATACGGCGTAAATCCATGGCCAAAAATTTTAATTGGTCTGAAGATGCTGTTTGTTCCTCAGAGGCAGCCGATACCTCTTCGGCTGAAGCGGCAGTCTCTTCTGAAACGGAACTAATGTTGGCAATAACCTGGCCCATAACATTCTTAAAATCATTAATCTGATGAATCATTCCGTTTACTGTACCGATTCGTTTTACAACCTCATCCATTGAAACAATGATATGATCAAAGGCCTCCCGGGTGTGATGAACCGCTGCTCTTTGCTCCACCAATATCGAATAAGCGTTTCCGGCAGTCTGAGCCGAAGCCGCGGTTTTTTCTTCTATCGTTTTTAAAATATCATCAATCGTCTTAACCGCTTTCCGTGACTGAGCCGCTAATACATTAATTTCATCAGCCACTACTGCGAAGCCCCGTCCCATTTCTCCGGCCCTGGCAGCCTCAATACTGGCATTTAAAGCCAACAGATTGGTTTGTTCCGCTATGTTTGAAATAACTTCGGTAATGTTTCCAATTGTTTCGGCGCTGCAACGCAAATCATTGATATCTTTCAGAATATCGCTGGTAATCTTATCGGTGTCATTGGTTTTTTGAATCAACTGTTCTACGACTCCCTTTGAATCCGAACTTAAATCCTTCGCATTTCCAGTGATTTTTTCAACCGCAGCCGCTTCAGACACGGCATTTTCGATCTGCCTCGCCAGATCAATCATTTGTCTGGAAGACATCTCCGTTTCTTGAGTTTGTTCCAAGGTTCCTTTCGTTATTTGATCCATCGCCTGAGCTATACTTTCAGCCGCTTGAGCCGACTGATTTGAACTTTCTTCCAAGACTGTGCTCTGGTCCAAAACTTTATGAATGGTATCTTTTGTTTCAATAATGAATTGGGCTATTTTTTCAAGCATGCTATTAAAACTGTTTCCTACTTCAGCCAATTCATCCTGTGTATTTACAATGACCCTGATGGACAAATTACCGTCCTCAGCGGTTTTCATAACATCCTTCATCCTATCTAAAGGGACTGAAATACTTAAAGAAACCAGTAATGAAACAATTATCGCAAAGATACTAATGATAACTGCCAGTATAAATGTGAACCAACCTACTTCATCTGTTTCTTTATATAAATATGAGTTTAAAGAAACACCCATCAAATACCAACTCATATCCTTAATCCGGTTATATGTAATTAAAACATTTTCACCATGAATTTTATCATAAAAGAAACCTTTCAAATTCTCATTTTGCTGTAAGATTCCTATCCCATTCCGGTTGTGTAATAGGTCCGGGATTTTTACTCCCACATCGTCAACATGGGGTGAAGTCAATATCTCCCCTTTTGCATTTACAATAACCGTATATGGAAGATCTTTTACGGAAGAGATATTTGCATTTTCGTAACGGCCTGGGCTCATCTTTTTAGTCAATTTATAACCGAAGAAAACTACGCCATAGACTCCGATGGATTCACCCGTGTTAACATTATGAATCAATCTGATCATGATAACATCTTTTTCATAAATGCCCCAATATATTTGCGTTTTTGAATGAAGGGCCTCTTTGAAAGCAGCTGTTTTCTTAAGCTTGGAATACAGTTTATTCGTATTGGGATCTTCAAAGCCTGCTCCGACGCATGAATCATCTTTCAAAGAACCGATAAAAACTGAACGGACAATTTCATCTGTAGCGACTGTTGATTGTAATGATTCTTTTAGTTGTTCCGCTTCTGAGCCGTTATTAATAAAAGAGACAATCTCGTTATTTTTTTTATTATCAATCGCTAATTGTAATGATAAACTTTGATATTTATTGAGTTCCAATTGGAGATTCATGGATGCTTGGCTGAGACTTTCTTGCGAATAAGTGGCAATCTTGCTGATAATGGCATTTTTCGAAGAAGAATACGACAAATAGCCGATAAAAGCAATCGGGATAATTGATAGTATCAAAAAGAAGATGATGAGCCTTCGCCGAATCGATATATTGCTGATTACCTTCGTTATTTTTAAAAATCCAGGCGTTCTTTCGATATGTTTTGTCAGATTTATCTTTTCCGTAGCTATGATTTGAGCTGGATGATTTTTATTTTTACCCAACACTTTCGAACACCTCTTCATTCAATAAAAGGGAACCAAACTACAACAGTACCTTGGTTCCCCCAAATTGATTCCCGTTTTCATGCAGATTCGACTTATTTCTTTGCTAGATATTTCCGGATATCGACAGCAACAGCAAATACGATGATTAAACCTTTGATAATTTGCTGCCAATAGGGATTAAGCCCAATAAATGTAAGACCATAGTTAATAATGGTTAAAATAAATACACCGGCTAAAATTCCCTGAATGGTTCCGATACCGCCGGTTGTGGAAACACCACCGACGACACAGGCTGTGATAGCGTCAAATTCGTAACCGTTTCCATAGTTATTGGTAGCGCCGCCTGTCCTGGCTGCTTCCAACACACCACCAAGGGCAAATAATCCTCCGGCTATGGTAAACATAACCATCGTTGTCTTGGCGACATTGATTCCGGAAACCTTCGCAGCGTTTATATTTCCGCCCATTGCATAGCAGTTCTTACCAAACCGGGTTTTATTCATTAATACCCACATCAAAAATGCTATTATAACTGCAATGACCAAAATATAGGGAATCGAAAACGCCTGAGGACCGAAAGATCCGGTGCCTAATTCAGTAAAATCAGCCCGTAAACCGCCAATCGGTTGTGAATTATTGGGCGGCATGTCGAAATAAATGGAGTTAATGCCATAAATAATAACCATCGAACCTAAAGTAGCGATAAATGGAGGCAAGCCTAACCTAGCAACTGTAAATCCGTTAAATAAACCGAAGAATAAGCCAACTACGATCGCAATCAAAATCGGTAACCATAACGGGAGTTGCGGCATGTTCGGATAAAACAATCGCAGATAATCGGGAGCCTGCAACATTGAAGCCGCAAGAACAGCTCCAAAACCCACCATACGTCCAGCCGAAAGATCACAGCCTGCAATCAATATGGCAAAAAAGGCGCCCATTGCAATAATAATACGGGTTGAAGACTGCAACAAAATATCACGCAAACAAGTCAATGATAAAAAAGTCGGATCAATGAAAGCAATGACAATGACTAATAATGCTAATACAAAGTAAATAGCATGATCACTTAAATACTTTAATACTTTTCTAAAATCCATCGATTGAAACCCTCCTTCAATTAAGCCATAAGAATTATGCTATAAACTTGGCTGCCAGACGCATAATCTCTTCTTGAGTCGCTTTTTTGCCGTCTACAAAACCGGAGAGGCGCCCTTCGCACATGACCATAATCCGGTCGGACATTCCGATCAGCTCCGGCATTTCGGAAGAAATCATAATAATGCTTTTCCCCTGTTTGGCTAGTTCAGCAATGATCGTATATATTTCAAATTTTGCCCCAACATCGATCCCGCGGGTCGGTTCGTCAAGTAGCAAAATATCGGGTTCTGTAAGCAACCATCTGCCAATTAACACTTTTTGTTGGTTACCGCCTGATAAATCCTTAATCAGGGTTTTGCTAGACGGAGTTTTAACCTTCAGTTGAGTAATAATATTTTCTCCATCTTCTTTTCGCTTCTTCTCGTTTAGTAAACCGAACTTGATATAACGGCTCAAATTGGCAATTAGCGAATTTTCCAACACCGATAGCGCTCCAAAAATACCCGATACACGCCGATCCTCGGTGAGTAAAGCCAGTTTGTATTTTTTGGCTTCTTCTGGCGTCTTAATTGTGACTTCTTTATCATTCAGATAAATTTTGCCCGATACAATCATCCGTAGTCCGAATAAAGCTTCAATCAGTTCGGTGCGTTGTGCCCCGACCAGTCCACCGATGCCTAAAATCTCACCTCTGCGCAATTCAAATGAAATATCCCTAAAAGATTTAGCGGAAGGTGAAGTAAGCCCTTCGACTCTGAGAAGCACTTTCCCAGGTACATTGCTGCGTACGGGGAAACGATGGGTCAAATCCCTGCCTACCATCTTGGAAATAATTAAATCGTCAGTCAATTCTGATGCCGGCCAAGTCCCTACCCGCTGACCATCCCGCATGATCGTCACTTCATCGGAAATTTGCAAAATCTCCTCGATTTTATGGGAAATGTAAATAATTGCTGCACCGCTGGCCCGAAGATCCCGAATGATTTTGAAAAGATGAACGACTTCATTTTCAGTTAATGAAGAAGTAGGTTCATCCATAATGATTACCTTAGAATTATAGGAAATGGCTTTGGCAATTTCCATCGACTGGATTTTTGACACTGACATACTTCCAACGATAGTTGCCGGATTGATATCCATCTCCAGTCTTTGAAACAATTCAGCTGTATCATGATACATTTTTTTATGATCAATGAAATTCAAAGGGCCTAAGCCTTTTAGAGGAAATCTGCCTAACCATATATTCTCCATAACACTGCGGAAGGGTACCGGAAGAAGTTCTTGGTGAATCATGGAGATGCCATAATCTAGCGCAATCTTGGAATTGTCGATATCAATTTTTCGGCCGTTCAATACGATTTCACCGGCGTCTTGTTTATAAATCCCAAATAAACATTTCATCAACGTCGACTTGCCGGCGCCGTTCTCACCCATCAAAGCGTGTACAGTACCCGGACGAACTTTTAAAGTTACATCGTCAAGCGCCTTGACACCGGGAAATTCTTTCGATATGTTATCCATTTCCAGCAAAAACTCATTTTCTCTCATATCAAATGCCCCCCGTAATCGCATTAACATTACTCCATAAGATATACTTTGGCATTTTTCGATATCATAAAAATAAGGGAGCAATCGAGCAACTGCTCCCTTACAGACAAAATTTTAAATATTGTTTGCCTTTAAGAGTATCTCATAAAGAAAGAGCTTTTAAATTATCTTTGGTAACCTTTTTATAAGGAATCCATACATATTTACCATCGGTAAATTCATAGCCGGTATTGGCTTTGGTCGGCTTCTTGCCTTGTGCCAGCAAATAAGCAATGTCAAATGTTGCTTTTCCTTGATTCTTGGCATCATTTAAAACGGTTCCGAGCATAGTGCCATCTTGAATAGCCTTCACTCCGGGAACCGTGGCATCAACACCAACAACCGGTACGTATTTACCTTCTTTGAAGTATCCTGCTGATTTTAAGGCTTCAATCGCTCCGAGAGCCATATCGTCGTTATTGGCAAGAACAGCCTCAATCTTATTACCGAATTGGGCAACAAAAGCAGCCATTTTTTCCTGACCTTGAACCCGATTCCACATTGCCGTATCCTGAGCCAATTTCTCTACCTTAATTCCGGCTTTTTGGATAGTATCAACTGAATATTTAGTCCGTAATTCAGCATCCTGGTGTCCGGGTTCTCCGGTAATCATAACATATTGAAGCACTCCATCATGGTTCTTATCCGCTTCAGGATGGGACTTCCAGTAATCAACGATAAGTTGCCCTTGAAGCGCACCGGATTGTTCAGCTTTGGCACCTACATAATACATTTTATCCCATTTCTGCATATCTTCCGGCAACGGTTCACGATTGAAAAAGACCACTGGAATATTGGCTTTTTTTGCTTTATCGACAATAACGCCAGCGGCGGTTCGGTCAACCGGGTTTACCGCTAAAACATTTGCTTTTTTGGTAATGAAAAGGTCAACTTTGTCATTCTGAGTGGGCTGGGAAAGTTGACAATCAACAATATCAACTCTTGCTGCTTTTCCCTTTGCAGCAGTGCTAATGGCATCCCGGACACCGGCTAAAAAAGTATCATCAAATTTGCAAATTGCAACACCAACATAATATTTTTTAGCAGCATAAGCAAAAGAACCAACTAAAAGGGCAACTAAAACCACCAAACTCGAAACCAAAACTATCTTCTTCATTGCAAGTCCTCCCTCAAATAATGATGAATGATTGTTCTGTAAAACATCCTATTCTAATATTGATTGGCAACACCTCCTTTTCGGGCGACACCAAAATTTACAATCCTATTCGTAGTGGTTGAGCCGCCTATAAATGATAGAGTTCTTGGGGATTTTTATTGAGAAGTATATTAGCAATCTCGATTGCATAATCCAGACTATAGACGTTATTCTCAACCTTGGCAGTTAAAACATCGATGATTGTATCTTTAACCATCATCAATTTCCCGTAGGTGAGTTCACAATAGTAGGCATCGCAATAAAACCCGCCCAATTTAACGGCAGGAACAATTTCCAATCGCTCATAGAGCGCACTAATGCATGAAGGCACATAAGTATGCCACCACATGTTTTGAATGTAGAAATTTCGGATCATCTTGGCGGCGACTGCCATTTCGTGATTCATTACATAGGAAGCATTCATAAAATCAAATTTGATTTTGGGAAACGCATAACAAACCTTCACCATGTCGGAAACCCAAGTAGATTCGAACCGACTGATCGAACGCCCGCCGCAAATGAAATATTCAGCTCCCACTGCAATCTGGAATGTGGTATCGAATTCATTTAAAAGCTCCAGTATCTGCCAGGTCACAAAACTCACCAGTATCTCAAGATCCTGTTTCGAATGGCCTTTTGATTTTCTAAAGGCTTTAAGGGCTCTTTCTGCTGTGGAATCCTCCACTTTGCGAAATCTGAATTCAATCGGCACAAAAGTGTTGAAAAATTTCACTCTTCCTTTATTGATACCGGTCATGAAATTTCGGAGCGCTTGCCTTACATCCTTGATAGAAGCAATTGAACAGCTCCCAACTTTCTCCAGTGCTTCCAGATATCCGGTCTCATTCCCGGCAAATTCGCCAAACCATGGTAAAAGATCCGTGGCACCGGCTGGCCAAAAGAGGTAATGCAAATCAACCATTAAGCTGAACTGGCTTCTTTCCTTCCCTGTTTTGCTAGCATTTCCGACGGAAGTTGCAAAACGGTTTAAGTTTGCCTTTTGAAACACCGTATCCGGCCAGTCGCTCCTGGAACTGTTCTTGATTGATATATCCAGCAGTTGTTTATAATTTCCCTCATTCAATTGATCATGAAAACCGTATAAACCCTTGAAGATGTTATAAACACAGCGAGCTGTCGCCGTATTTCTCATCTTGGAGAAATACGGAATAACGCTTTTAAGCCTCATATCAAGGTCCAAATCTTTGTTCATCAGCGTCTTTTCGTAATCCATACCGACACTGTTCAATTCTGAAAGAATCCAATGGTAGGATAAGATGTCGACGACATGAGAAGAAAGATCATCCTCGCGTAAATGGGTATGGGGGTCGACAATCGCTATTTTGTCGACTTCTGAAGCAATTTCTTTCCTAAGTTCCGTTGCAACCATGATTGATCTCCTTATAATTAGTTACTTTATTAAAGTAATTTATTAACTGGACAAAAAATTTACTCGACCAGCGGATTATCAACGATACTTTCCAACATATGTTCAAAAACGATGGTAACAGCTCCTTCAAGATAAATATCTTTCTGATACATCACTTGAATCTCGGTGTTCATTTTAATCAAGGTATTGCTATTTTGGATGATGTTTTCGATTTTAGCCAAGGTTTCCGGCACTTCTTTGATCCATCGGCAATAAATGATGATACATTTGGGGTCATAAAATTTGATGGCGTTACTAAGCATAATTCCTACATATTTGGCTGCTTCCAACAGAACTTCCTTGCAAGTATCATCACCGGTCTGGCAAGAATTGATGATGTAAGTTAAGTCGAGATCATCAAGCTCTTCAACGGTTAATTGGGCGCTTTTTTTTACTTTGACTTTGTTAATAATGCCATAATCAGAAGCATAGGATTCAAAACTGGTGTCGCTATCATCATTTCCATCGCCGCTAACTCGGAACAAGGCGTGCCCGATTTCACCGGCTATGCCATTCTCACCTCGGTACGGTTTGCCGTTTAAAAGCACAGCCGCGCCGATACCTCCCTTGATGGCAAACAGCATAGCATTGGAACCGGTTAATATCTTGCGGTTTTTCAGATAGATTAAACTGCCATAAATATCTTTTTCGATGGTAACATAGGTCTGAAACTCATTTTGTAAAACCTCTTTCAAAGGGAAATTCTCCCACCCCGGCATGTTCGGGAGCAGCACAACCTGACCTTTTTCCCCATCCACCAGTCCCGGGAGCGTCACTCCGATGCCCAGCAATTTAGTTTTGGTTATCGGTTGGATTTGCAGCACCTGATTGATTTTGCCGCAGATCAGCCGGGTAACATCTTGCGGCGAACTTTTGGTATTCAACCGGATGCTATCCGTATAAACTGTCTCCATCCGCAAATTATCAACCGCAATCGAAACATAACGAATACCGATATTGATTCCCACCACATAAAACGCAACTGCATTTACCGCATACAAACCGGCTCTCCGACCCCCGGAAGATTCGGCGACCCCTTCCTGTATCAAAATCCCTTTTTTAATCAGGTTATTGGTGATTTGATTAACTGTAACCAAAGTCAATCCCAGTTTCTCAGCGATATCCACCTTGCTGATGGGTCCATTTTCTAAAGTAATGCGGATAATATTTTGAATGTTAAATTTCCGGATATCAATCGAAGTGTAATTAATATTGCATCCTTCTTTACAACTTTATAATATACTTTAATTAAGTTTATTATAATCCAAATTCATGCATTTGTAAATATTCATCCCAAAGATTTCGTGGAAATCGTTTTCACCTTTAATTGTTTATTCATCTCTTAAGTTAAATTTCCTGCCTTTGGTAATGAATGATCTTCATGGCGGACTGGATGGTTTGAAAACGGCCGTAGCCTGAGGAAGCCAATAGAGCCGCTCCCAAAGAGGCTTCTTCGTCATATAAAGGGACTTCCATTTTCATCTGAAATACCCTGGCGAACGTCTTCCTGAGCAGCTTATTTTTCCGGATCCCGTTCCCGGAACCGGCCATCAGCTGAAATTCATTACGGACGGAAACTGGGAGGCCGTTGTAGAACTCATGCAATTCAACGGCAACCCCTTCCAAGAACCCCGCAATCAAATACTCCGGGCTAAAATTGGTAAGACTGATATTGCCTATTGAACCGCGGACTGTGGCATCACTCCGGGTACCGCTAAATTTGGTGGAAATCTTCAATAAATCGTTGCTTACCAGCGATTCAAGATCAATTTGATTCATTGTTTCATAGAGACTTTCATAATCTTTCTTGGTAAAGAGCTTTAATACGCTTCTAAAAAAAGTCTCCAGCAGTGCATATGACTTGCCGCCGCACAGGGGAGCACCGACCAACAAATAGCCGCCACCGGGAAACGGCCGGAGTTCAATACCGGAAATCACGGCAAATTCAGGAGTATAAGCAGAAATCTGGCTACTGGTACCTACATTGACCAAAAAAGAAATATTGGGATCCCGCACTGCCCCGATAAAGCTGGCTTGATTATCCCCTAGCGCCGGAAATACCGGGATATTATCCTTGGTTTTTCCGAGCGCCTTCAAAGAAGTCGTAACAGTAGGGAGAACGGCTGCGTCGATTCCGACTGCGGCAAGCGCTTTCCTGTCGAAGTCCAGATCCTTCAGGTTAAAGAAACCTAAACTTGCGGCATTGGTAGGATCGCAACAGGGCCTATCCAGATTAACGAGCCGCATCACCAGATAGTCATGGATAGTACACAGGGCACAAGCTTCTTTAGGGACCAAGCGATGGACGGACTGATAAAAATGAGTCACCAGTCCAAATCCGGTCGCTAGCGAATAGCCTGTTTGAGCGGCCAGATACTCGGCATAAGTTTTCCCGTCTTGATAGGGCAGGTTACCCCGGCCATCTTGCCAGGTATACAAAGGGCTTACGGCATTGCCGGATTTGTCGACATACAAGATACCGTGCATTTGACCGGTCACACCGATTCCTTTGATGTCCGGATACTTGGTGCAAAGGCTATGCAAAATCTCACCAGCAATCTCCAGGATGGTCAGAGGGTCCTGCAATTGCTCCCAACTGTTTTCAGCATGAATGGCCGCACTGTTTTTTTTAACGATGGAATAGACGATTGACTGTTCATCCGGATCGAGGACCACTCCACAGATGGTAGTCGTTCCGATATCCAATCCCACAAACTTCATATCACACCTCGATACATTAATATAAATTTGCATTCAAATCAAAATACGAACTGGTGCAGATTTGTCTTTTATGCTAAGTTTCATTTTATTTATAAATGCCTTCGGCATCCATAGATGCCATGTGAATGCAACTTAGTATTACCGGATAATCAATTCGCCTTTAACATAATAATTTGAAGCACGCCAGCTATCGGATTCCCGGTTTTGGGCGCATAGGCATTCATAGACTTGGCGGGCCAGTTTCTGAAGTGGCTGCTCGTAAACTGTAAGTTGCAATTCCCGTGCCCCCGGCAAGTCATCGACGCAAACTGCCAGGTGATTCGAACCGGGTCTTTCAGCCAGGAATTTTTGCAAACCAATCCCGATTTCTCCGTCACCGCATATAAAACAGGTCGGCATTTCCTGTCTGGTTTCCAATTCGCGAATCAACCCGGTCAGATTATTGAAAAAATTGCCTTTTTGCTCCCAAATCAGCCGGTGAATCCGTTGACCTCCGGCAGTAACATCCTGAAAAGCCTTTTCCCGTTCCCGGACGCTCGAGAGGGTCTGATTATCCCAGCCTAAATAAAGCATATCCTGATGCCCCTTGGAAGTAACAAACCGATATAATGATTGGATGGCATGGTAGTTATCGACGCTCACGCAATCCGCAAACGGAGTGACCGTTACCACATCAAAAAAGACAATATTCATACCCATTCCACGCAGGCGTTGAAGATACTTGGCCTCAATCATCTCACCCGGCAACCACAGAATAACGTCACGAATATTCTTTTGAAACAGCCGGAACAAGTAATCCTCAATTTTGAACCGCCCGGAACTGCGGGCCTGTTTAAAAAGGACCAACGAATTATTATTTTCGGCAAACGACTCGAAGAAGTCAATGAATGAAGCAAAGAAACTATTCTGGGCCGGAGCCACCAACGCCAAAATATCCATTGTACCCGGATAACCCGTGGTCCGCAAGGTAACCCGAGTACCGCTTCCCTGTACCCGGGAGATATATGCTTCATTCTCCAACAGTTCCAAAGTCTTACGGATGGTTACCCTGCTTACTCCGAACTGTGACGCCATTTCCCGCTCGGGGGGGAATAATTCGCCATCTTGATAAGTGCCCTCAAAAATTTTCCGGCACAGATCCATCCGGAGCTTCAGATAAAGGTGATTATCGGCCGCTTCTTTTTCCGGCATTTTTTAACACCCTCACATTTTGGTTGATTCTAAATCCAACCGCAAAATAATATCATTTTGGATGGCCGGTGACAAGTCCAAAAAGTTCACAAAGGTGCCATGGATTCTTACAATATAGATGCCGCTAGGGGCATATTTTTTGGGATTGGCCAATACCTTCCTCAGCATTTCCGGGGTGGTCACATTCACATATAAATAAAACGGATTGATGGAGTGCTCCTGATCCAAAGCCTGTTCAGAGCTGAAAAACAACGGATTAATGATTCGCTTTTGAAAAGCTGCTCCTTTTTCGGCCATGGTTGCTTCCGGAAAATACTTCGGATCAATGCCGAAGTGTGAGGCATAACCACCGTTCATCAACTCGAAGGGCAAGTTTTTCAAGGACAAGATGCGAAATCCAATGCCGGAGCTTGCTTCTCCATATAAAGGATCCAATCCGTAATTAAGCATCTCTCTTGCTTTTCTTCCGTCCGGAGTAGCGCCAACCCAATATCCGTATAATAGATGCGTCGAAGGACTGCTCCAATCGGGGCGGAATGGATTACCCAGGTAATTTTTCTTTGCGGCTATCAGCCGGGAGACATGAGCCGCAACTCGAGCCGCTTCCTCGTCTACCGTGGGGATATTATTGCCATATTTGTCGCAGGCCCGCAGATATTGATACAAGGTTTCATCGTCTTTAAAATTATTGCATAAGCCACTTAACAAACGTCCGGCATCTTCCGGCCGTTCTTTAATCAGTGTATCGATAGCGATAAAAGAATCCGTCACGACTGAAAGTCCATGAATCAGACAACCGCTGCCATTATACTTCGTACCCTGATTGTGAATATCCCGTGTATCGACTCCCGTCTCAATTCCACCCATAAACGACGACAAAAACGGCACCGGCAACAACGAGACCACCCTGGAACACCCATTCGCCGCATCAACCATCTTATCAACGAAGTAGGCCAGTTGTTTTTCAAAAGCCTCCCGTACTCCTTTTAAAACGCTTAAAGGGTCATCCTCCAGTCCCAACTCTGCATAGGATAAGCCGATTTTTTTACCAGTCAGAGTAGAACAGCCGTTATTTAAAGCCAACTCCAGTATTTTGGCGAGATTAAGCCAGCTGTTGGTGGTATTTCCATTGTCCCGGCCCATGATTAACGGTTCCTGACAACCGGCCACTGCATAATTTTCCAAATCTGCTTCAGCGACGCCGTTCTTTTTCAAAATCGGAAACAGGGAATCGTCGTTAAAAAAGGAAGGGGTAAGACAACCCGGCGTAAAGAAAAATCGTCCCAATTCTTCAAATAACCGTTCGGGTGTATTCCGGTGAAGTCTTACCGATAAAATCGGTTGGGGAAAATTGGTTTCGTAATAAGCGTCCAACAGCGCATAGGAAGTCTCATTGGTAAGATCTCTACCGTCAATGGAACGCCCGCCAATAATTAGATCCTGAGATATCGCCCAGCTCCGTTCGCCTACATTGTAAAACACTAATAAATGTTTAAAAAGAGAAGCCGCCCTGCTACGTTCGCAATTTTCCATGGCCCGGAACGGTTCGAATATCCGGTCGGCGTTTCCCACCGAAAACGCATAGGGATTGGGGGATTGTTCACTACACATAACCTGCCATAAGATCATAAAGGATTGGATGGCTTCAAATAAGTTGGTCGCCCCGAAACGCGGAACTTTATGGAGAGTCTCCGAAATCAGCTGTAATTCAGTTTTCCTGGGTTCTTTCTCTTTTTCCGCCAATTCCGCGGCGAGGGCCGCATAGCGTTCAGCCAAAATCAGCGCCGATTCCAGCGCGATGCCGAAGGCCTCATATTTGGGAGCTTTATCTTTACTGGCGGTTTTGAGCTTCGTTTGAATCTGATGAAGCAGGCTTTCCACTCCCTCGGCTAGCGCCGGCCGAAAATCGGGAATTAAGTGTCCGGTGACTTGTTCGACGAAAAAGGCCGCTTCCGAAGTTTCCAAACGGTACTTGTCGTAAACCTTGCCCAATTCTTGCACATAGTCGGTGTTTTTGGTATAAGTGCGGGTTTTATTAATCCGCTCAGCGGTGAATTCTTCATTCGGAGCAACATCATCAAATATTGCAGTCGGGTCACAATAACCTGCGAAAGACTCCACTTTAAACGCCGGATTTATCAAGGCATACGAAGGCGAGAAAGCATCATTTTGGGTTCCGGCGAATACCCCATACTTGCTTATGCTAAGCGGCAATTCGCTGATTACTTTCTTTAACAGCTGGGCCCCTTTTAATTCTGGGTCTAGAGATTTAAATTGATTTTCATAACGCGCCTGGATTTCTTTGATCAAAAACCAACCGTCCAGCCGTTTTTGTTTTCTTTGTTCTTCAAGCAATAATTCTACATTCTGTTGCAGTTTTTCATTGGTGTATACATTTTGCCACTTCATGACGTAACCCCCTAAAATTTATGTATGAATCAGCTTCAAATCATATTGCTTTAAAATATCCGTAAACTCTTTAAGCCTTCCCTTCGGCAAACCATCTGTTTTAAAGGGATATTCCATTCCGCATTGGCTCCATTTCACTTTGCCGAACTCGTGGTAAGCAAGAACTTCAATGAGAATTTCCCCAGCCGACAGCTGCTTAAAAAACTTGGCAAACTGATGCGCATCCTCATCCGCATCATTAAAACCGGGAATCAGGGGAATCCTCAGCCAAGTTCGGGCATGTTCCCGGACCGCTTTCTGAATATTCCCGATGATCATCCCATTGCCGATTCCTATTACTTTCTGATGAATACTGGAATCATAGTGCTTCATATCCATGATCAAGGTATCGGTTAACGGGAACAACTCAGGCAACCTGGGGTGAGTCCCATTCGTTTCAAGCGCGGTATTGATATTTACAGCTTTTAGGGCAATCAATAATTCTTTTACAGCTTCAAATTGAAGGGTTGCCTCGCCGCCCGTCAGGGTGATCCCTCCCCCATCGTAAAAAAGCGACCTTGCCCGTTGTGCTTCGCCAATAAGGGATTCAACGCTATACCCTTGACAAGGAAAGCAGATTCCCAGATTCTTGTTTTTGGTGATACAATCCCGACTATGGCACGAAAGGCATACGGTACGGTCTATCTTTTGGTTTTGAATGGCTCCCTTAGGGCATACGGCATCAACAAGCTTTCCCTCGTCTACCATCAAAGTACCGTCTATGGATAGACCTTCAGGATTCGAGCACCAGGGGCAACGCATATTACATCCTTGTAAATGATAAACCAGACGGTTGCCTGGTCCATCCTGTGAATAGTTCCAGCCTTTTTGAAATACTTTTAAGTTGTTCATATTGGTATTATATTATAATACCAATTGTTTGTCAACGGAGTCCCTCAATAAAAAACGCCTTCAATGGTGCTCGTTTTTAGGGTCCTTTTTTCCTATGGAGATTAGAGAGTTTCCGGAGAAATTTGAATGGAAGGTTGCCGCGAAAAATGATCAGAAAAAAATCACGGCAAAGGGGAGTAGACAATGAAAAAAGAGCACCTTGGATGTATTGAACTGAGGGTGCTCTTCTTATTTAAATTAGGGAAATGTTGTCCAAATAACCAAAACTCTAGTAAGGACGAATAAACATATCGGTACTGCAACAACAAAACCGGCTTTCATGTTTTATATTATTGTTCTGTTATTCCTATTTTAAAATTTACACTTTCCGGACTCAAATATCAGGTCTTCCTTAATCTGTGCTGTAAAATCTTCAAAATTTGATTTTTGGCCATGTACTATACATTTTATCCCCATAAATACAAAAAGAGGTTTCGTCAGAAACCTCTTTTAACTGTACTTTTTAAATTTTGGTAGTCCCAACGAGGTTCGAACTCGTGTCACCGCCGTGAAAGGGCGTATAGCAGGTTTTTAGGCTATAAATCTAATAATGACCTAACTTCCGGTTGTAAAAGATATTTTCACTTTTACAAGACCAATATCATTAACTTTCATATTAATTATTCATCCCCACCTATCTCAATAAATTTTTCCCGAACACAATTAATAATAGCTTGTTTAGTTTTATGGAACACTTACTCAAACATTACTTCAACTTGATTTATTGAACAATTCAATTTAGTAATTTTATCTCTTGTAATTAAAACGCCGGTTCCATGAGGTTTACAATTGACCGGAAACCCGTTGAAAGTAACATTGGTTATATAATACTCGCCGTAGTCTTTATGTGCAGGGTTATGATAACGGATGTCAAGTTTCCGATCGTTGAAAACTGTTGTCACGGATGCAATTCCGGAACCATCAAACTGTTCTGCAACAAGCTTGGGCTCCAATGCGAGATCGCCCAAGTATCCCTTGACTCCATAGACTTCTTGCAATACGGTGTAAATATACCAACTGGCAGAACCGGTTAAATAATGATACATCCCCCGGCCTTTGGCGTCGAAATACTCCGGAATTCCGGGATAAATCCGGCTCTTTCCAAAATCTGAACTTAACGTATAAAGCGACTGAAGCACCTGATAGCCTTCCCGGATAAACCCTCTCCGGTAAAGGGCATTGGCATACATTACTACCATGTGGCTGAAAACTGCACCGTTTTCCTTATGACCGAACGCGAAACCGAAACCCCGCCCCAAATTGGTTTGGATTCCTCCGAAATCGGTGTTCAAGCGGTACCCACCCAATTGGGGATCCTTCAAATACCGATCCACTGCCCGAATTGTCTCCCGGATTTGCTCCGGAGACGCGATTCCGCTCATGATGGGAAAAACCTGGCCGGTTAGCGTCATCCGGACACCTGCGGGGTGATCTCCTTCAACCCTCACTCCGTCGTTATTGTAATAACCGTTAAACCACCGGTACCCTTCGGCATTTGAAATCCATTCCTGGTTCCGGATATAGGACGTCAGCCAATCGGCCTTAGCATCCAAATCATCCGCTAACCGGCTCAGTTTGACCGGTATTTTTAGCCCGGAAACTCGGTTGCGACAAGAATCGAAAAATCTTTGCAGCAACGCCCTTTTTTCTGTCACGGAATTATAATCGATCTTTTCAGTCAAAGTATCGAACAAACGAAGGATTTCTTCCGCCAATTCAACTCGGTCGCGGCCCGTTTTTACTTCAAGGGCCCGGATTAATTGGCTGATTTCACGTAAATTGTAGCAATAAAGCGCGGTAAACGCCACACTTTCCCCTTTTTCGGCCGCCATATCCATCGCGTCATTCCAATCCGCGCCCTCAAGCCGAATGGTATTATGTTCGCCTACATTGAAAAATTGCGTAATATTTTGCAGCAAGACATGTTCCAAAATGCTTCCCTGGTAAATGGAGCCGGTAACTGCTATAACTTGATTCCCGTCTTCGGGCCGCCAGTCCAAATCCCATTGTTTGGATCGGTGGATTTGCCGATCCTTGAAATAGGTTTGGTTTTCTAAAAGAAACTCCAAATCTCCGGTTTGATCAAGATAAATTCTGGTGGTTATAAAAGGCCAGGCTCCGTGGTCCATCCAAACCCGGCTGATGTTGTTCCGATCCGCGATGAATTCACCGGAGTTTGAACCAATGATAGTCGCATTACTTCCGTCAATTCGCACCCCGGCAAAATTGTTTAATAAAATTTGCCGAACTTCCGAGGGATCCAACATCAGCAACGCCAAACAATCTTGCCATAAATCGCGCCATCCCCGCCCGCCGCGGCCGTAATCATGATGGGGTAGAAAAGAGCAACCGTAAATCCGCCGCAAAATTGGCTGCAATGAAACCCATCTCATCCAGGCGGCCCAATCGGAATCTCCATTATAAAAGGTCAACCGGGATAACTTTTTGTTCCAAAACTCCCGATTGCGGTTCATATGATCCGTAAACTGTTTCCCGTTGCAATATTCCTTTACAAAATCACCGGTTTGGGTATGGCCTTGATTGATTGCCATTACTAAAATATAAGATTTGGACTGACTAGGCTCCAACATAATATCTTGAAAGCGTAATGCGCCAATTGCCTCGTATCCCTCGCGGGAAACTTCGGCTTTCGTAAAGTCTCCGGAATTCCGCACGATTTTTTCGGGCCAGTCGAGGGAACCCCCTTCCCCGATAAATTCCTCCACTACCGGGAAGAAACCAACGGGCGCCGTACCGTTTTCGTCAGCCCCCAACACCATGTATGATATTTGATTGATTTTATGACCACGCTCATCGAACCGTAACGTCGGCTTTACCTCGACGCCAAAGGATGTCGTTTCGATCCGGTGAAACAATGCGGTCACATGACGATGATCCCTCAGATTGTCTGCCGAGCGCCCATAAATAGGGATGGCCGCAGTCGGCCAAATTCGGATCGCATTTTGACCGATATTGGTAATCGTGACCCGCATGAGCTCCACGGTATCGTTATTTACCGGCACAAATCCGGTTGTCTCAGTCCGGATGCCCATCCCCAAGTTTTCCCGAATTACCCGGTGCCATAGAAAACCCGCTTCAATCCAACCACGATCCCCGTCACCCGTCCCGGAAAAATTCCCGGATTTCTGTAAAGCGGAATTTCCGGAAACGGACCAGGGGCCGTAGCCATCGACAAACAGCCAAAAATTCCGGGCTGAACGATTGTTATGCAAATCCTCGGCTGAAACCGGGGTCAATAAAAATGAACTTTGTCCCGTCTTGGCATCTCCATTTAAACTTGGGGTGATCGACGACATCATCCCCGCTTCATTTGCCAATGGGAAGTAAAGATAACCCGTTTTATCGGGATTGTCCAGCTGGAATTCGCCGGAGTCGGATAGAAAACAGCATCTATCAATTTTAAAGTTCGGGTTCATCATGAACACATTCCTTTCAGTATTTTTATTTCGATGTTTCAATGACTATTGGAGAGATGATGTATCTCCACACGGTAATCCCCCGTTCAGTCGCCAATATTTGCCGCATGGAGTAGGCTTCAGTCTTGATGGTATCCGAACCGCCATCAGAAAGCAACCCAGGACTATTTATTAGATAAAATAATCCTAAAAATAGCATTAATTTTCCATATTGTTAATGACTTGTTTCATGTTACACTTTTATCAAATACAGGGGATAAGCCCTATCTTGAAAGGGTTGATTCCCACCTATTTTACAAAATCATAAAGGAGTTGAGAGATTTGAAAAAAACCTGGATTTTTGCATTAGCATTGTTGATTGCCGTGGCTGGTCTTAACCTGACGACTTTTGCCGACAAGCAGATCACAGTCACTGTCATGTACAACAATACGGAATTTCCATCCGAAATGGCCAAGGAATTTGAAGCAGCCAATCCGGATATCAAGATTGTCCGGGTGGAAACCGACACCGCACGCTATATGGCCATGAACGCCGCCGGCAATCCGCCGGACATCATGCGGTGTAACAGCGCTTGGATCCCCTATCTGGCAACGCATAAAATGGCGCTGAATATCGATCCTTTCTTTAAAAAAGCCAAATATCTTAAAAAACAAGACCTCCTCCCGATCAATGATTCATTCAAGTACAAAGGGAAACTCTACGGAGTTGTCAAGGACTGGAGTCCGACCACTATCGGTTATTGCAACAAAGATGTCTTTACCGAAGCCGGGATTCCCTTCCCGAGTCCTACGAAGCCGATGACCTATAAGCAGATGGCCGAAATCGCTCGAAAATTGCAAAAGGTCCAAGGTGACCGGGTTGTACGGCGGGGTTTGGCCTTCTGGCCCGGTGAACCTTACCATCAAATCATTGCCGCAATGTTAAGCGCAGGCCAAGAACTTTATTCCAAAGACGGCACGAAATTAATCTTGGCTAAAAACCCTAAAGCGAAAGAGATTGTGAAATTCTTCTATGATATGGCCAAAGAGAAAATCGTTTCCAGCCCGGTTTCCCCTTCTGAGGGATGGGAAGGACAAATGTTTCAAAACGAACGGGTAGCCATGATTTTCTACGGTTACTGGTACGGTGCGATGTGCGAGGGCGATATGAACAAGGGCAAGGTCGGCGTAATTGCTTCACCAGTTTGGGATCCTAAAGGCCCCCAGAACAGCCCGTCCTTCAATATCGTCGGCGGTTTCATCTCCAGCAAGACCAAGAACCCCGAAGCGGCCTTCCGGGTATACGATTGGTTCTTTGGCGGCCAACCGTCCAAAGACCGCGCCGCCAGCGGTTGGGGTGTTCCCGCTCAGAAATCATTGCTCGGATTGGTGGCTACCGATACTGCACTGGGTAAAGAACGGCAGCTGAACCTTGAAAATGAAATGAAATATATCAAAGTGGACACCCCTTCCCCCTATATTCTGCCAGATGTGTTTAACAGTTCGGTCAGCAAAAACTTCGAACTGGCTCTCCGCGGCGACATTACCTTGGATCAATTCTTGGCGAATGTAGAGAACGAAGTGAATAAAGCCATTGAGGACAGCAGGGCGGCGGACAAATAACCAACCTCCTCAATTGAACGGGACGGGAACTATCCCTTCCCGTTCTTGTAATACCGAAAGGAGTTTTCCCATGGAAGACAAAAATTCTGCAAGATTGGAATCCATTGAAAAGTCGCTGCAAAACATTAATAAGCCGAGTTTGCTGAGCCGCTTATTAAAAAGTGAAGGGACGGCTTTTTACGGGTTTATCTCAGTCTGGTTGTTGGGCATCATTCTTTTGTTGGTATTTCCCTTGATTTTAGCAGTCATGATCAGTTTTACCAATTTTAACGGCATGGATGTCAAAGGGAGCGTATTCATAGGGTTTTCCAACTATACCGAGGCTTTTCATAACCCGGAAACATGGTATACCATGCGTCAAACTTTATTCTATTCGTTATTGTCGATACCTTTATCTTTGGCTACCGCTTTAGGTCTGGCTTTGGTATTGAACAAAAAAATACCAGGCCGCGGTTTTTACCGAACCGCTTTTTACCTACCGACAATGATCCCGATTGGCGCCGCCGCTTTGGTATTTAAATCGATTTTGGACTCTAATTCGGGTTTTTTAAATTTAATCATCAGTATCTTCCGGCCCGGCACCGCCATTAATTGGCTTAACGATTACGGTCTGTACACCCTAGTCGCGATGTCCGTTTGGGGCTGCGGCACAGCGATGGTGGTTTTTTTAGCCGGTCTGCAGGGAATACCCCATGAGCTTGAGGAAGCCGCCGCAATCGACGGCGCCGGGAATTGGCAAATTTTCTGCCATGTAATATGGCCGACATTAAGTCCGATTACCTATTTTCAGATCGTGTTGGGAATTATCAACTCCTTGCAAATGTTTATTCCGGCGAGCATCATGAGCGTATCAACCGACGCTACAACGTTTTGGACGCCGCAGCACAGTATGTATATGTTCCCGGGTTACGCCATGAATCAAATGATGGTTGCCAATCGGGCCGGGTATGGAGTGGCCTTGATTTGGATCATGTTTATTCTGACATTGTTGATCACTTTGATCGTCTGGAAATCAAGCAAATATTGGGTTCATTATTCAGTCGAACAGGACGGGGGAAACGAAAGATGAGATCACGAAAAAGCAGTTTCTTAATTGTCTTATTGATGTTGTTTACCAGTCTTCTGGCGCTGCTCCCCCTTTTCTGGATGTTTATCATGGCCTTAAAAACTCCGGAAGAACTGACCCAGTATCCTGTGACAATCTTCCCCAAGATTATGCAATGGAAACATTTCTGGGAAGTAATTTTCGACCCACGGACGATTGACTTCTTTACTTCGTTACGTAACTCATTAACGCTCAGTCTTACGACAACGGTGTTGGTCACAATGTCCAGCGCATTGGCGGGCTTCGGATTCGCCCGGTACAGGGCGCACGGCCGGAATTTCCTCTTTGGAATCGTCCTTGCGACCATGATGTTGCCCCAATTAGTGACATTGATTCCTCAATATATTATGTTTTCCCAATTAAACATTTTAAATAAGCCTTGGCCCTTGTGCTATTTGCCGTTTTGGATCAATGCCGCCCCCGGATGGGGTATCTTTATTTTCTTTTTTCGCCAATTTTTTGCAAGCCTACCCAAGGAGCTTGAGGATGCAGCATTAATTGACGGTTGCGGACGGTTCAGAACCTTTTGGAACATCTTTTTCCCGTTATCAGGTCCGGCCATTATTACGACCTGTATTTTTACCTTCCAATGGACTTTTGCCGATTATCTAACGCCGTTATTATATTTAACAACCGAAAACCAGACTTTGGCGGTTCAAATGCAGAATGTGCGCATACCGAATGTCAATTACACCCTTCCGATGCCTCCCACCCCCTATCAAATGGCGGTAGGAGTGTTATACACCTTGCCGTTGATAGTATTGTTCTTTGCGGCACAACGATATTTTATGAGAGGTATCGCCACTACCGGTGTTAAAGGCTAACTAATTTTCCAAAATTGCCGATATAAGAACCAAATTGCTTTTTTGGGCAACTTGGTTCTTATTCATTATTAAAGTAATAATATTGCTTATTGTTGGGTTTTCTGGTAACCTTCATATAGTCTAACCCTAAGAAGAAATTTTTGGCGAGGAAGATGCGGAATGAACCTTGATCGGATCAAATATGGGAGCCTTCAAATCAAGATCCTCATGGTAGTTTTATTCGTTTCCCTACTCAATGCGGGGCTCACGGCCTTTTTTTTCTCCACGCGCATCAAAAATCAGATTACCGCCACGACCTACCAAAGCTTGCAAATATCGCTGCAACATGCGGAGTCCAGGGTTTTAAACGAAATTACTCGGCGATCTGAAATGACTTATAGTTTGGCGAATCAAATCGATTTATTGGCAACAAAAAACCCGGATAGAATCCAAAGCTTTCTAAACAGATATTTAGTCGATATCCATGTGTCTCTCAATAATTCGACTAATCCGTTAGCCGCTTATATCGTGTATCCGGATGGAAAACTAATTTACGCGGGACTCGACTCCGCCTTGAACGACCTAAAAAAACGGCCGTGGTGGAATCAGATTCTGAATGGAAAGACGCCGGATGAAGAATTGGGTACTCAAATGAATTCCAATTCCACAGAACTTTATCTTAGGTTAAGCTTTATCGGAAACATTCGCGACAACATTCAACCCGGCGCCATAATGCCGCTTTATTGGGTAGCCCCAAAAAATACCGGAAGTTTAAAACATGTAGTCGGGATTGATTTTAACGCCGACTTGTCGGATACCCCGATTGGACCGTTATTTCCAAGCAACGAGCCTTATGGAGAACTTTTTGACGCCAAAGGAATTCTTTTGGCTATTCCTTCCCAGGGAAGCATCGTGAATGAAAAATACCGCCTCTTTAGAAATTACGCCGGACATAATCCTCTTCTTGCCAAAGCGCTGGCGGACGGCCCCGATGTTTCCGAAGGTCATCTGATTTATCAAAATGACAATAAGAAGAAAGAGTTGGGAATGTATCGGCGTGGCTTCATGGGTTATATTTATACCCAATCGATTCCTTTGAATGAAGTTTATGGTCCGATTACCCGGGAAATAACCACTGATATTTGGATTAGTGTTGTGATTGCCGTCATCGCGGCCTTGATTTTGACCTGGTTTCTCCTCCAGGATGTGGTCCGTCCGGTCCATCGGCTTTCCCTGGCAATGAATCAGCTTGGCATGGGGGAATTCACCACCCGTATCACGGAACAGCGCAAAGACGAGTTTGGACAACTTTACCAAAGCTTCAACTCCACCGCGGCACAATTGGAATTATTAATCCAAGAAGCCTATGTGCAGCGGTTGGCGCGCCGCCAATCAGAGTTGGAATTCCTCCAAGCCCAGATTAATCCTCATTTTTTATATAATACGCTGGATTGTATTTACCGTCTGGTCATGGGTGGCGACCATGAGGAAGGCGGCAGAGCGATTATCAACCTGTCCCGGCTGTTCCGGCTCAGTCTGGGCCGCGGGCCCACCATCGTCACCATTGAATCGGCTATAGAACAACTGGGCAATTATATCAAATTGCAACAACTGCGCCATGGTGACCGGATTCAAGTGGCGATCCGGATTGAACCGGATATATTAAAATACCAGATTCCCAAACTGCTCCTGCAACCCATTGTGGAAAACGCATTCGCCCATGGTCTCGAACCCAAACAAGGAAGCGGCCAGTTATCCATCAGCGGGTTACGCGATAATAATGCGATCCATTTTATCATTTCCGATAACGGTATTGGTTTAAACCAGGAACAATTACGGAAAGCACGGGCCGATTTGGCGGATACTGCGACTAAAAATGCTCACGGCATGGTTAATGTTCACCGTAGACTGATGTTGGCTTACGGTGAGCAATGGGGGATTACACTATCCGCCAATCCCGACGGCGGATTATGCGTGGATCTCTACTGGCCGGCCCTGGAGATTGACGGAAGACAGACCATCGCTTGAGGATAAATAATAGAATAGAATTTCTCAAGGAGGCACCCCTATGTTTAAGTTATTGATAGCCGATGATGAGCCCGGGTCAAGGGAGTGGCTGGCACAGGAAATATGCTGGGAAGATCACGATATATGCATTGTCGGCCCCGCAATGGACGGGATGGATGCTTGGCGCTTTGTTCAGGAAGAAAAGCCGGAAATTATTCTGACTGACATCCGAATGCCGGGGATGGACGGCATTGACCTGGCAAAGTTGGTGATGACGCATTATCCCCATTCCCGGATTTTGGTCATTAGTGGCCATGACGAATTCTCCTATGCCAAGTCTTGTTTGGAAATCGGCGTTTCCGGGTATATTTTGAAACCCTCCCCCCGTGAAGAAATCCTGGCGGCGGTCCTTAAGGAATGCCAAATCCTGGTCCAAAGACGGGCCAACGACGAAGCCCAGGCGCAAATGCGGCTTCAGTTAGAGGCCAGTCAGCCTTTGTTACGGGAACAGTTCTTATGGGAGTTGTTTCAGGGCGAGTTGGAGGAAAATGACTTGAGAGAGCGCCTCGGCTTTCTCCAATTGCCGCTGGATCCGGGACAATCTGTCGCTGCAATGGTTTGTAAAGTGGAAGATCAGGCCGGATTATATTTGAACTATAATGAAAAGGAACGGCAGCTAATTTGGCTGTCAATCTATAATCTGGTCACAACCGCCCTTGCAAAAACCGGTTTAGCGACCCGGTTGGAACGCGGTCTGGTCGGAGGACTTATTTTCGGGAATCCGCAAGGAGGGGACCTGTCTCAGATTGCTGATGGTCTGGCCCGTGATATTCTGGATGAGGCCCGGTTGAAGTTGCCTTGCGCTCTTCAGATCGGTATCGGCGGGGTAGCGCCGAGCCTTATCGAGGCGGCCCGTTCGTTCGAACAAGCAAAACAAGCGTTACGGCTCCAATCCAGTTTGGGCGTGGAAGCAATTGCCACGCATTCCACTAAGGAGACGCAAGTCCCAACGCTTTTACCGAGCGACGAGGAACGGTTGAGCGTTTGCTTGGAGACCGGACAATCGCCGGAAACTATCCATTTAATATTGCAACAATTATTTGCCGCGGGCAAAGAACCGTCCGAACAGAACCCATGGCAACGGGAAACGGGATGGATCCTGACGGGCGCGCTGGCCCGAATTGCCCAACGGGCCGGATTGACGGTCCATGAGGCGCTTGAGGAAGATGAATATGCTTTGTTGATGCGGGGCGGTCCGACGGGACCACCCGAACATCTGATTGAGTGGTGGGAAACCCAGTTCGGCCAATTAGGCCATACGATTCGCAAGATGACACACACTTCGCTGCGGGGTTGTATCCGTCAGGTGAAGGAATACATTGATAATCATTTAACGGAGACCATCTCCCTCTCCCAGGTGGCCCGCTCGGTGTTTCTGAGTCCGTCGTATCTGAGCCGCCTTTTCCGGGAGCAGACCAACGAAAGTTTTTCTGAGTACGTGACCCGGCGCAAGATGGAAGTAGCCCGTTCCCTGCTGGAATCCGGCGAGAAAAAAATCTACGAGGTGGCCATCGCCGTGGGTTATGCCGACCCCGCCTATTTCGGTCGGGTCTTCCGCCAATACTTTAATGTCACTCCGACGAATTATAAGAAGGTGTGATGTGGTAAGAAATAAGCCGGTTGTTAACCGGTTCATTTCTTTTCCTTGGTATACCTCATCCAGTCATACATAGCATGAAGCGGACCGGTATATTTGAAAGGCGCAAGCCAATTGTCCACCCCGGTTCCGGCCCAGAGGTTCATCATAATCCTTTGCGGATGGGTCGGGATATCCTCGGTGGCGGTATGCTTCAAAACCCCGTCAACATACCAGTCGATCTTTTCCTTGCTCCAGACGATCTTATAGTCATGAAAATCTTCCGAAGCGTCAAACCCCAAGTCATCAATATACTCGTGATTACCATGACCGTTGGTGAAATAGTTGAACTGGACAATGGTCGTGTCCCTGCCTAAAAACTCGATATCAATCTCATCCCAGGGCTGCCCGTCATAAGGCCCGGTATAGGTAAAGAAGGAAGAGACGATACCTTTTTGTTTCGCGGCTTTCATCCGGACTTCAAAAGTCCCGTAATGATAAAACTGTTCGGTGCGGTACTCGCCTGAGGTGAACGGTTGATCGCAACTCGCTTGGTTATCAAGGGTTAGCGTCAAGAAACCCTTGTCCACCACGGCATGGTCCGCCATCCAACCGACCCGGAACATATTGCCGTTGCTCCATCCGCTCGAAGCAGACCACAGGGGGTCTCCTTCCTCTTTAAAGTCGAAAAAGAAGGAATTTCCAATCGTCAGTTGCGGACTTTCCTGCCCGTTATCGCTGCAAAATCCTGCTGGCAGTACAGCCACCATAAAAAACGCCATTACAACTAACCCGATTTTTAACCGTTTTATCCGTTCGTTCATTTCTCGAAACCTCCTTCAATTTTTATCACTAATCTCCAATTAGCAGCCCGTGAATATTATTACTGTTTTTGATACACCCGGACATAGTCAACCAGCATCTTTTGGGGGAAAACCGTTTTTTCATCAGGGTAACCGGGCCAGGTCCCGCCGACCGCCACATTCAGCAGGATAAAAAACGGGTGATCAAAGACCCATTTATCCAAAATATCACCGGGTTCCATGGTGAAATAACACTTGTCATCAAAATACCATCGGATCTGGTTAGGCTCCCATTCGATAGCGTAAACATGGAAGTCATCGGACATTTTCTTATTTTTGGTTTGAAGCAAATTGGTCGGTCCACCAGCGCCGGAGTATCCCGGCCCGTGGATTGTGCCATGGATGATCTCGGGTTCCCGGCCGAGATTTTCCATGATATCAATCTCGCCGCAGTTAGGCCAGTTGTTGGTGTCAATGTCGTTGCCCAACATCCAGAATGCCGGCCATATTCCTTGTCCGGAAGGCAATTTGATCCGGGCCTCAATTCTGCCATATAGCGGCTCAAACCTACCCTTGGTTTTAATACGGCCGGAAGTGTATTCCCGGTCTTCATAATTTTCCCGGAGGGCTTCAATGACCAGAAAGCCGTTTTCTTGATAGACGTTCTTGGTCCGGTCGGTGTAGCACTCAGCCTCTTCATTGCCCCAACCCCAACCGCCGAGATCATACTCCCATTTCGTGGAGTCGACAGGGGAACCGTTCGGGCCGTTAAACTCGTCGCTCCAGACCAGTTTCCATTGGGGCGGGGCCGGGGACGCCGCGTTCACCTGGGCATAAATCGGCAACGGAATGACAGCCAGGATAACTAAACAAAGCGCGGCAATGATCAGAATAATTTGTCCATTTGCAGCAAACATTTACATTTGCCTCCTTATTATGAAAATTGTATTAGTTTTATCTCGTCCCGATATCATATGCATGTTTCAAAGCCCAAATAGCAGTGGCCCGCATATAATACGGGGCCCGGATTGTTCCATCGGCGCACCAGGCTTCGGGGGTCCGGAACCAGAGGGCATTGGTGTTCCAAATCGTATTATAGACACTATACCCCAATTCTTCAGCCTCTTTTTCCATGCCTTGCTGCAGCATTCCAGCCGAAACCGACCAGGCCACCCCGGTCCAGACTTCATGGGTTTGGAGGAGCAAAGCATCCAGTTTGCCATTGGGGTATATTACGTTTACCGGACCCATTTTTCCGGCGTTGAATTTCTTAAAGTTATTTTCATATATCGTCCGGTAGGCTTTCACGGCATGATCATCGGAGACGATTCCCGGTAAACCGCAGGCTTTGGCGTACCATTGCCCGCACAACTGATCCGCCATAATCCGGAGGTTATTGGCCGCGCTGCTGCCGGTATCGATTTTGTAATAACTGCCTGTCCAAAGTTTGTTTTCGTAATTTTGTTGGCCTAGGGTCAACCAGGACTGATAGGTTTTGGCCAACTCTTGGTCACCCATGATCCCGGCCAGCTTCGCTGCGGCCTGACAGGCAGCGAGGAATAACCCGCCACAATAGGCGGTGTTCCCGTACAGGTCCATATCATCGTAAGTTTGATCCGCACCGTTGCTGTTGGGCAAGCCGTCCCCGTCCGTATCCTGGCTATGGACCTTGGCCATGGCCATTTTTACCGATGGCCAGCAATACTTCAGAAAAGTCTCGTCCTTCTCCCCCGTTAAGGCCCAATCCCGGTAGACCATGAGGACAAACTTAGAGTTGAGGTCCTTCCAGTCGAGGGTGTCACGGAAGGTGTAGGCGTTCCATTTGGTGAACACGCTTTTCGGGTCGCCGAAATCATGGGCGCAGGTTCCCAAGGTGGCGGGGCGGTCCTTGCGGTTGGTCGTGATACTGTCACTGAACTGGCGGACACATTGCTTATCTATATCCGGCCAGTTTTGCATTAAAGCCCAAGATCCGTAAAAGCGCACATCGGAAGTACCGTAAAAGGGGTATTGGAAACTCTCCAGGTGGCTGAACATATCTTCATCCGGATTATCAGCCTGGCCCGAAGCCGCTCCAGTCTCCCAGACCGTCCCGCCGACGACCAGATCATACAATTCGTTGAATAACGACTGTTTCAACCAATCCGGATAGCGGGGGTTGGCGAGTACCCCGGTTTGCCAACGATCAATCGCTTCCTCCCACTCGGGATAGTCGGATAAGGCTTCTTCCGCGATTTTCCAGGAATTCAAACCCGTTCGTCCAAAAAACCGGGTATACCGTTTATACCATTGACAAGGGTTATCGTATGAGTCGAAAGAAATCGGCATATCCCAGGTTATCACGATCGGGACGATAACCGATTGGCCCGGCGCGAGCTTGACCGCCACGGCAAGGCCACCGATTTGATCGGCGCCGACACGGTTATTCAACCCACCGGCTTTGTCAAAATCGTCCCTCAGCTCATCCAGACTGGAAGCAGATGCGTAGGAGACCCGTACATTATCACTGTTTTCGCTTGCCAAAGTCATCTCCAATTCATATTCTTTGGTAGCCGGAGCGGAGCCTTCTCGGCGTAAAATCAAGCCGGTCTTATTGCCCGACTTCACGGTTTCCGCAAAACTGCCGCTCGGATTATGCCAAGTGAGCATCACGCTAACCTCACAGGTTTTTGAGGTGGGGTTGGAAAGTGCCCATTTATAAACTCCAACCGGATAGCTGGTCCGTTGATATTCATTGGCAATAACCGGACTAAACTGGGTCACAGCAGCTTTGCACAGAAAAGCTTTGCCATAATAGTCGACCCAAGCCTTCGGGTAAAGGGCGAAATAAGTCGCCTGGTTGGGTCCGAGTTCTTCGGCAGTCAATTGAGTGGCAATAGGCTTGCCGTTTTCCGGTTTTTGAAACATGTAAAAACCGCAATTGTCATCAGTCAATATTCCGTTGACTCCGGGGTATAACCGGGGATAAAATTTACCATCGTACCTCCAGGTGAAACTGCCGGAACCAAATCCGCCAATCGGAGCCCCATCCTTATACCCGAACCCAGCAATATCGCGCTTCCACGCAACTGCCGGAATGGCGAAGCCTACCTTGGTGTCCATTGCGGCGAACGCCCTCGGGGCAGGTAAGGCGAATGTCAAAATGAAAAGGTTTAAAATTAAAAAAACAAGTGGAAGGCAACGGATGTTATTTTTTTGATTCATCGGAACAACTCCTTATCAAAAAGTTATAGACTTCAATCCGGTTTATCATTCATTTCGAATCTAATGGGAATAAGGAGAATTTACTTTCAATTTTCACGATAAAACCAGTATGACCTTATGCACTTGGCCGTCTTCCAATAACGGCAAGACGCTGGGCGCTTGTTTGCCGTGGACTTTCAGGCCATCGATTTCAAGTGAAACATTACCATCGGCCAACCGGTAAAAACCAAGTGGTTTTTGAATGGAAACCTGATAAATAGTTTTTCCGGTATTCAGGGTATATTCCAACAATTCTGCGTCCGCTCTCAGGATGGGGTTAATTTCAATTCCCCGGCTGGTATATTCGATACCGAAGGCGGCGAGTAAGGAGAGAGTCAGCCAGGTGGAAGTGCCGCTAAGCATCGGGCCGGTATTCTCTCCGGTCTCACTGTTGTTATATTGAGTGCAAAAACGGGGGTTACCGCAGATTACAAAAGGATCATTCATCGTCTTATACGGCAGAACCAGATCGATCATCCAGTAGGCGAGACGGGTTAGTTTTTCCGCCAACGCGTGATTTGTTACCTGTTTGGCAGCCTTAAACATCGCCGCGGTCGCCATCATGCAAGCATGTTTGAATACTCCCCCGTTTTCACGGTCACCGGGGAAATACTCACCGGTTGCCGTCCCTTGGGCCACTTTGCCAAGAGCGGCCGGGGAAACCAGTTTGAGTCCGAATGGGGTTTTTAACGTCTTTTCGATAGTATCCACCATGATCTCTATTTGTTCCTCTCCGGCCGAGTCCGAGAGAATGGCCCAATTGAATGAGTTCAGGAAATACACGCCGTCAATCGCCGGATCGGCCGACAACCCATCCCCCTTGGACCCCAAATAGCTAAATTCATTGTTTTTATATCGATTAAACATAACCCGGGCAAAAAAGTTTTCCCGCCAGGCGTGGGTCTGGAGATTGGCATATAATTGCCCGGATAACCGCTTTAACTTGTCGGCATACGCGGTATCGCCTTTTTTTCCGGCAAAAACTACTGTTTCGTCAATGGCCAGTTTGAGCAGAAAGGCATTCATGACGCTTTCGGAATAATCGCTCTCGAACGGCTGGCCAAATGTCCCTCCTAGGGCAATCTGTTCCTGATACCGTTTCTCTTTTACGATCCCGTTGATGAAGTCTTGATCCAGTTTTAAACAGTCGTTCCAATCGGCAAAATCCAATAGCGGCATCCCGTGTTTTCCAATGGAAATCTCTCCCGAGTACCTGAGGACGGCCTTGACCGTTTCATAGACGGACCGGGTCCCGACGGGGTCGGTTCCCGCTATTTCGCATTCTTCATCAAGAAACCCTAAATCGTCGGTGAGATTGATGTAACGGGAAAGGGCCTGAATGAACCAGAGTGCGTCATCAGACCATTTCCCCGCCTCCTTGCCCGCCCAGAAAAAGTTATGATAGGCGTAACCAAACTCAAAAATTTTGCTACACCATTCTTTGAGCAGTTCTTTTACAAACTCCGGCTTTCCCATACCGACAAAGTAATACATGGTGGCATAAATGTCTTGAATCTCCCGGAAGCCGATCTCCCGGTAACCTTTTTGGGTCTGGCAGAATGACCGAGAGACAAAGGTCTGGTATAACACCTGAAACGGCAGGTTCATATTGAAATATTGATTGAAAGATTCGTCGGATGTCTTGACCTGCAGAAAGTCGCGGTATTTTTGATAAAAACGGTCGTTTGCAGCGATGGTTTCGGCTATTACCCCCGGCTTGGCATACTTGCGGATCAGGTTTTCGATTTCTTCCTGAAAGGTATTGTCATTAAATTGCGGGTTGACTTTTTGGGAAACCACCCCGGTAAAGTTATGGCATTGGCATTCCTTGCCGGGGAGCAGGAATACCGGAGCGGCCAGGGCAAAAAAGCCGGGCCCTTTCCGGCAAAGTTGGTTGCTTAATTGGCAAAGTCCGGCGGGGTTTTCTAGGGTGCCGTTCCCGACAAATTCATTGTAGTTAAAACAATACTCCCGCGGGAAGGTTACGCAGTCCCCATGATGGACCAACATGGAGTGAAAACGCAAATCCAATCCGGCCCCCTCTGGGCGATACGCCACGCTTGCGGCTTTGATGGAACCATCATCATTCCGAAGCAACTTCGATTGCATAATAATATTGGTATATAATACATCTTCCTGCATGGCATTGGGGTAAGCGGGTCCGAACATGCCGGTATAAACCAGCTTCAGCTCTCTGGGCTGATTTCCTGAATTGCGGATGATAATGCGTTGCGCTTCAACCGCCATAGGAAACCCCTCTTCCTGAGGAAGTAAGAATATCGTCCGTTCAATCTCCAGCCCGCAAGATGTCTGATAGCAGATGACGGTTTTATTTTGGGAATGGGTACAGACCGCTGATTTCAGGTTTTCGTGGACGGGATCGGCTGAATAAAAGATTTTTCGGCCTTTTTCGACTAAATAAAACTGGCGGTTGGCCGGAAACCCGTTTTCCTCCTGGCGCAGGTCCCAACGGGTCGCCAACACCTGTGTGGCGGCATGGGACCGGAAACTGCCCCTACCCAAGCTATCGACGACACTCTTGGGCGTTGTTTGCAAGGCATGGGGAAAACCAATTCGGTTCCCCAACAACAGGTTGACGCCAAAATGCGGTCCGGGTAAAGGAGAACGCAAGTCAATTACATGCTCCCCCCGTTCATTGAGATATCCACACCAAGTAGCAGCTTTGGATAAAAGCAACAGCACTGTAGCTTTAACAGGGGTGGGGATTTCTGTAATTTCCTTCACGTCGTCCTTGAAAGTAAAAATAGATATCATGGTCCTGGAATCGTTTGGAACAATCAGGACGGAAGCCTCATTTTTCAATATTGAATTAAGGTAAGAATTTACATTGTAATTATTGATTATTTCAAGCACGATTGGCATTTTGCGCTTTATATTGGCGATACCAATCACCCGATCCATCCTGCTGTCGGTAAATATTGCGTCGACCACCCAATCTTCCCGGAGGACAGAGGAGAATATTTTCCACAAAAGCTGGTCAGGTGAAGTTTGTAGATCCCGTGTCACTAATTCTGTTATCATTTGCAATGCTCCTTAGTATTCGATACATCAATCTACCTTTATTATAATAACGGGTTGTCTTCCGGTATACCGTAAAGATGTGCTAAAATCCAGAAAATCTTGTGGTGTTGCGAAGTATTTGGATAAAACTGGGATCCGTTTAACATAAGGATCGATTTGTCCTGATTTTAGATATCGTTGTCCGTGGATTAGAGACGAGTTGTAATGTTACTATCAGGTTAACGACGGAAAAGTTTCCTTCAAATGAAAAGGGGTGGGAATCGGGGAAGGGTATTTCAAAAAACTAATAGATTCGCGCATGACATCACAAAGGAGAGGTGAAATGAAAATGAAAAGATTACAAATTTCTTGGTTGATTGGATTGGTTATCGTAGTAATGGTTTTAGCAATTGGGGGATGCGGGTCGTCGTCGTCAAGTCAGAACACCAGTCCGAGCCCGAGTCAAAATGTCACTAATTTACTGACAAACGGCGACTTTGAAGCGGATTTAACCGGCACCTGGAACCTCTTTGCCGATAGTTCTACCTCTGGAGGCACGATAACACGGGTTTCCGGGATAACCGGATTTACCGGAAACTGCCTCGAGCTTCATGCCGTCACAAACGGACCTGCTGCAGACACCACCAATAACTGGTTTCTTCAAGCTCAATACGTAGTACCACTCGATTTAGCGCCGGGCAATTACCGGATTACCTTAAAAGCTTCTTCAGACGCTGCCGGTTCCATTCAAGCATTAGTACAAACGGCTACCTATGTTTATGTTGGTGGTGTAAAAGCCTCCACGACGACGTCAGTACAAACTTTTGACAGCGGTTCGTTTACCGTATCTTCACCAACTACGGTAAACTTCATGATCAACTGGGGCGGTTCGGGCAATAACGGTATCACTTTCCATGTTGATGACGTGACTTTGGTAAAAGAATAGTTTCTTTGATCATTAGTGCTTCATGCAATACGGAAAAAGCCATATTTGAAAAGGAGAAACTCGATAAAGAAGTTATTGACTTTGGTACAATTGAATTAAGGGAGATAAGAAAATGAAAAAGCTCATGATAACCGGTTTATTAATAATCTTAGGACTATCGGGCAGTTTGGTCTTCGCGGCCGATATCGCCCAGCCCACTCCCGGTGGTATGCTCTTAACTGACTTTGAAGACTTTACCGCCACGGTGGATTCGACGGACGCCAAGTCTGCCGATAACGGCAAATACACCAGTATTTGCTGGGACGACAAAGACGGCGGCAAAAAGTCCACAATCAAGTTTGAAGTGGTCGGCGATGCGGCCCAATGCCAAAAAGCCATCAAAGTTACTTATAAATTGGTCAGCGGCGGCTACGCCGGCGGCGGTTGGGTTCCGACTTCGACCGATCCAAAGGTTATATCAGCCATGATGGACTGGAGCAAGTACAAAAATTTATCGTTCTGGGTCAAGGGAAACGGGACCAAACAGTCATATATCATGGAGTTGGACGACAAGGATACCGAGGGTTTCCGCTCCCTGGTGCAAACCATTGAGTCGACCCAATGGACCCATGTGGTAATCCCCTTCTCCGCCTTTAAATCCAGGACCGACTGGCAACCCAAAGGAATAACCGCTAACCGAATTTTCGACTGGCCGGCCACCGAATGGCAGATCGCAATGGTTAGCGGGAGCGGCGAGTTATGTTTTGATCTATTTGAAGTGACGCCTTGATGCAAGTTTTATGGTACGGGGCGGGAAACATCCTTTGTTTGAAAGAAAACGGTCAATATGTAATATATTAAGGAGGATTGTTATGAAAAAAACGCCAATATTATTGACTTCTGCGATGTTCCTGATCAGCGCCGTCATTATGGGAGGATGCGGCACCAGCGAAACCGACACCAACATGACGACTTCGGGTCCTTCCGATACGATGGCAGCGAAGTCCTTGGTAACCACCCATTTCGGCGATGGGATGGATTCTTATAATACGGCGTCATGGACGAAATCAGACGGTTGGACCAATGGCGGCATGTTTAATTGCGGTTGGAAAGCGGATCATATTACATACGCCAACTCGGTGATGACCATAAAACTGGATAACACCGCTTCATCCGGAAAACCATACTCATCGGGAGAGATCCGGACAACGAACACCTACAGCTACGGATTGTATCAAGTCCGGATGAAACCGGCCAAGAATACCGGCGTTGTTTCATCGTTCTTTACGTATACCGGGCCCACCTTTGGGACGGTTTGGGATGAAATCGACATTGAATTTCTGGGCAAGGATACTACCAAAGTCCAGTTTAATTATTACACAAACGGCGTCGGGGGTCATGAAAAGCTTTACAGCTTAGGCTTCGATGCTTCCTCCGCTTACCATACTTATGCCTTTAACTGGCAATCCACGTATATCGCCTGGTTGGTTGATGGCGTTGAGGTTTACCGGGCGACCACCAGCATCCCCACGACCCCGGGTCACATTTATATGAATTTATGGCCCGGGACCGGCGTCGATTCCTGGCTCGGCGCCTATAACGGGGCAACGCCGCTTTATGCGTATTATGATTGGGTGGCCTATCAATAATATATTAATATAAAATAATCATGAATCAGCGAGAACATCTCTTCGGCTTTCCTCGGAGAGATGTTCTTCTTCTTTTTGACTAAAATATTCTACTAGACAGTATCAAAGGTATCTTGTCAACGTAATGAATGAAAAGCATTATATCCAGGCGGTAAAAACCATTCACTAAGTCGATCTGCTATCGCCCACATGACAAACGTTGGATTTCTATGACCTATACCCGGTTTGCCGAACACAGGCGAGTTAGGGTAAAATAAAACCTGTGGAGGGCAACGAAAAGACAAACACCAGTAAACGCTATAATCAAGAATTCAAAGCTGATATCATTAGATTAATCAATCAAGAGAAGCGAAGCGTGGCAAGCATCGTCAAAGATTTTGAAGTAAGTGAGCAAAGGTCGAGTAAACCCGAGAAATTTTACCCCGAGCTTCTCACGGAACCAAACGTGAAAGTCTCCCTTCATTTGGCTCTTGTTATCCCATTGTCAGGCATTCATAAATCCGGGTTTTGGTTTCTTGTACATTAGCTTGTTTTTAGAACCTTTTGGTCTTGGCATCTTAATCACCTCACGCGGTTTGGTCTAAAGTGGGAAATTAATTGATGAGAATACATCAAAAACCGCTTGGTTAACAACGGGGATACATATGGGAGAGACGGTTATACTCAACCAATAACAATGAATATTCTATTAGAATATGTTGCCGATGAAATCCCACGGAAATTACAACAAGATGGTTTAGTACCCCAAACTAAAAAAAGAGGTAAATTTCATGCCCTTAGACATTCGTTCGTGACAAACTTGTTGGAATTGGGTGTTCCGCTTGAAAAGGTTTCCGATCTGGTTAATCATGCGGATATGTATTTCACCAAAAGAACATACGGCCATAGCAAAACAACAGTCGGTCGTGATGCATCGGAACTATATGGAAAAGCAGTCCTCCAAAAGAAGACTGCTGTTGAAAAATAAAATATTATATTTTATATTCGCATAAATAAAGGGTTTAAACCATTCTTAGAAAAATTCTTAGAAGTTTCAACCCTGTTCGATTACTTTTTGGTAGTCCCAACGAGATTCGAACTCGTGTCACCGCCGTGAAAGGGCGGTGTCCTAGGCCTCTAGACGATGGGACCATATTAAATTGTAAAGTGCAAAGGGTAAAGTGTAAAACCTTTTTAACTTTTCTCTTTTCCCTTTTAACTTTTAAAAAACTGGTGGGTCATCGGAGACTCGAACTCCGGACACCCTGATTAAAAGTCAGGTGCTCTACCGCCTGAGCTAATGACCCATTGAGCTTGTCACGATTGTTTCGCGAATCAGCTTTTATATCTTACAATATTTTAAACCAAGTGTCAACCTTTTTTTTGTTTATTCATTAACCATATTATGACAAATGATTCAAACTTCCTACCAAATTTCATGATTGATAATGGTTTCATTACGGCGCCAGCCTACGGAAATCATCGCAATTGGGGCATCCGCCAGTTCAGCGATACGTTTTAAATAATCTTGAGCCTGAATCGGTAAATCGGTATACTCCTGAGCACCTGTGGTATCTTTGCACCAACCTGGCATTTCTTCATAAATCGGAGTGCATTCACCCAATACCTTGAGGCTGGCCGGAAACTGCTTCAGGACACTATTGCGATAACGATAACCGGTACAAATCTTGATAGTCTCGATTTGGTCCAATACATCCAGCTTCATTACAACCAAATCACTAACTCCGTTTACCCGTATCGAATATTCAGCAAGCACTCCGTCAAACCAGCCGCAACGGCGAGGCCTTCCAGTCGTTACACCATATTCACGTCCCCGGCCATCCCTAAGCAAAGAGACCATATTGTCAGGCAGTTCGGTCGGAAAAGGTCCTTCACCGACTCTGGTGGAATAAGCTTTTATAACACCGACAACTTTATCGATTCTTGTTGGCCCAACTCCCGAACCTGTGCAGGCTCCACCGGCTGCTGGAGAAGAAGAGCTTACAAAAGGAAATGTTCCATGGTCTATATCGAGCAATGTACCTTGAGCGCCCTCGAAAAGAACCTTTTGACCCTGTTTAATCGCAGTATTAATTAAGACTGAAGTATCGGTTACCAAAGGCCTTAATTCTTCAGCATACTTGGCGTACTCTTCATATATTTGGTGATAATTAAATTCTTCATGGGAGTATAACTTTTCCAATAAATTATTTTTAATGGCTAAAACTTCCCCCATTCGCTCTTTAAAAACCTCGGTATCAAGTAAATCCACAAAACGAATCGCATCATAACGGGCATATTTATCCACATAAGCCGGTCCGATACCACGTCCGGTGGTTCCAATCTTTCCAACAGTCCGGCTCGATTCATCAAGTTGATCAAAGACCGGATGATAAGGCATTATTAAATGAGCCCGATCACTAATCCGGATACCAGAAGTATCAATACCCCGTTTTTGGAGGCCGGCCATCTCCTGTAAAAGAACAGCCGGATTGATCACGACACCATTACCTAATATACATTTTTTACCCGGATAGAGCACTCCGGATGGAATGAGATGAAGCTTAAATTCTTGATCATCGACAACCACTGTATGTCCGGCGTTATTTCCTCCTTGATAGCGAACAACCATATCCGCTCTACTGGCCAAAAAATCAGTTATTTTACCTTTTCCTTCATCGCCCCACTGTAAACCTACGACTACCACTGACGGCATAACTTTCCCCTCCACATTTTAACTTTGATCCTAAGAATAAGCAGTAGAAAGAAGCCAGACGATAATTATAAGTCGCACGCGCCATTATCGGTCTTGCATTCTCCAAATTCAAAAATTCCAACTCCCCTTAATGTGCCCTTTTAGCATAGCATAGGATATGATATAATTCAAATTAATAGAATTAATATAACCTATAATTTTTTTTTATGAAAGGATTCGATATGTATGGAATTCTGCCAGCTCCAAACTTTCCGTTTAGTAGCTGCCTATCGGAGTTTTTCAAAAGCCGCCATGGAGCTCCATCTTACTCAACCTGCGGTGACCCAGCAAATAAAACACTTGGAAAGTGAGATCGGCGAATTACTGCTGGACCGTTCTGGACGAAACCTTGGTTTGACACCGGCCGGGGAAGTTTTTTTATCGTTTACCCATCAAATCCTAAACCTTACTGAACAAGCAGTTGAGACTGTCCGCCAATATTCCAATCTAAAAGGCAGACTGACTATTGCTGCCGGTAGTACCAATACAATTTTTCGTTTACCGCAGATTCTTCAGAATTATCGCAATCAACACCCTCAAATTGAAATTCAGATTCGAAATGGTGATTCGAAACTGACAACCCAGTTGGTCTATGATAATGCAGTCGATCTAGGCCTGGTCACAACCATCAATTCCAGTGACAATTTATTGAGGATTTTACCCATTTTCAAAGACCCTATCTGGTTGATTGGGCCTCCACATTACCCTTCTACCATTACCATACAGGATCTGGGTAAAGAATCATTAATTCTTTTCCGAAGCGGATCGGGATTTCGGGTCTTTCTGGATGAAAATTTTCGCCGCAATAATTTTACTCCCAAAATTAGTATGGAAATGGAAAGTATTGAAGCCATCATCCGGTTAGTCCAAACAGGATTCGGGCTGGCTTTTTTACCAGAAATTGCTGTACGTGAGGAATTAGCAGGGAAACGGCTCCAAAAAGTCGAGGTAAAAGAATGGACTTCGATGTGCCGTCAGACCTATCTGATTTATCGAAATGATAAGTATCTTACTTGGCCGATAAAAGCTTTTTTAAAACAAATATGTGGTTAATTTTGGAAAACTGATTTTTCCGATTTCCCGCATAAAATACTCTGAGGGTCACATAATATTTAATGAGAAACCGGTAATACAAGTGACGATAATTATGGTTCATCAGGTAAAACGGTGAATCTCAGGTTCATTATAGCTCGGTTTGGCAAGTAAGTTTCAATTTTTCTACTAAAGGCGCAGAAAAATTGGCTAAATCGAGGCTATTAACTAAACTTCAGTTTAGTTACAGGTAAAATTTAGTGACTGCTTGTTTAAAAAGCAAGTGATTTTTTCGGATGAACTTACCGGTTTCTCTTCTTTCTGCCAAGTTCAATTTCCTTGATGTAACTGAACTTGGTTTATTTATTAGGGTAAAAAGGGTGATGGGTCAATCGGGTCTCCATTTTTTCTAACTTCAAAATGAACATGAGGGCCAGTGGATAAACCGGTGCTTCCCGAGTAAGCAATAATTTGTCCCTTGGTTACCCTTTCACCTTGGTGAACCAGCAATCGTGAATTGTGCCCATATCCTGTAGAAATACCATTTCCATGGTCAATAGCGATATAATTGCCATATCCTCCTTTCCATCCACTCACTATAACAACACCGCTATCAGCTGCACGGACCGGAGTCCCACTCGGAACAGCAATATCTTTCCCATTATGAAATTTCTTGACTCGCAATACCGGATGATATCGCCAACCAAAAGGAGAAGTAATATTGATAGGTCCTGTAACCGGCCAAATCATTTTCCCGCTACCCAATATCTCGCCTGGATTATTCCGCTCAGTTTTATTAATTTGATTGCCAATTTCACGTGAAGTTTCCTCATATTCTTCAAGTGCTCTTTCTAATTGATGGCGATTTGACTCAATCCTAGTCAGTTCGGTTTTAGTCTGTTTAACTTTAGAGGCAACCTTTTTTTGACTTTCATCAACTTGATTTTTTAATACTGATATTTTTTGTAATTCCGATTCAACTTGTTGCTTTTTCAATTTGACGGTTTGTTGCTGGACTTTGACCTGAACCTTTACTTTTTGCACAGTAACTATAGAATGTATATCATCATTGACGAAATAAGCAATCATCCCAAAACGGCTAATCAAATCGGCATAATCCCGCGCCCGGAAAAGAATTTCCAAATAAGAAAGGGGTCCATATTTATAGGAAGCAATGAGTCTTTGGTTTAATAAGCGCTGACGCCTTGACAAATTTCGTTCCAGGGTCCCCAAACTTTTTTGAAGTTTTTGCTGTTCTGCTTGGGTTACCATAAATTTATTCTGAGTTACTGTTAGTTTACCTTGTAGCTGCCGATGATTATCCTCCAAAACATCAAGTTCCTTTTGCTGCTTACTTAGGTTGGTAAGCACTGACTTTTCTTTTGCCTTTTGATTGGAGATCTCTTGCCGAGTCCGCTTAATAAGTTTCTGTAGGTTTTCCTGGCTTTCATTACTCGCATGGGCGCTTGCAGTAACTAAAAATAAAAGAGTAACTATAAAGGTTAGAAGTCTTTGAAATCTTGATAAAAAGCGCAAAAAAGACCCCCCTTTAAACATGCGTTTTGGTTCTAACCTACCACGCATCTTCAATTTCTAAGGGAGTCTTCTACAAAAGGCCAGCTCATCCTTTAAAAAAATCAGCTATTGGTATTGGAATCTCCTTCCTGATTCCGAAACTGCGTTTTATACAACATTGCATATAAACCATCCAGGGTTAAAAGCTCATCATGAGTACCCATTTCAACGATTTTCCCCCCCTGCATAACGACAATCCGATTGGCACTCCGAATCGTTGACAACCGGTGAGCAATTACAAAACAAGTCCGGTTCTTCATCAATTTTTGGAGCGCATCTTGAACCAAGATTTCCGATTGGGTGTCAAGTGCTGAAGTTGCTTCGTCCAATATCAAAAGTCTGGGATCTCTCAATAATGCCCGGGCAATAGCAATACGCTGTCTTTGGCCACCTGAAAGAGTAGTACCCCGTGAGCCGACTTTTGTCTGATACCCCTCCGGCATCTTCTCGATGAACTCATGAGCATTTGAAGCCTTTGCAGCAACGACAATCTCTTCCATCGTAGCATCCATTTTCCCATAGGCAATGTTTTCGGCAATCGTCCCTCTAAAAAGTACCGTTTCCTGAGGAACAATCCCCATCGCCTGACGTAAACAACTCATTTTAATGTCCCGTAAATTATATCCGTCAATTTTAATATTTCCATTGACCGGATCATAGAAACGGGCCACTAAATTAATCATCGTTGTTTTTCCAGCGCCGCTGGGACCCACCAAAGCAATCACTTCACCAGGATTCACTACTAGATTAATTCCTTGTAAAACAATATTCTCAGGCGTATATCCAAAAGTGACGTTTTCAAATTCAACCTTGCCAACAACATTTTTGAGCTCAACCGGGTTTGCTGCCTCTACCACCTCAGATTTTTCATCAATGAGAGCAAAAACCCGTTCCGCCGCAACCAGGGCTTTCGGAAAGCTGGAATATATTCCGCTCAAAGCACGAATAGGTTCGGCCATATAGGCCATTAAAAAAGAAAAGGTCATAAAATCACTTGGATTCATCGATTCATGCATAACTAAATACCCGCTATAAACAATAAAGATGGCCAGACCGACCGAAATCGTAAGATCGATGATTGGATTGAACATTTGTCCTACTTTTAAACCTTTAATGGTTGCGTCATAGCTCGATCTGGTTTCACTTTTAAAGCGCTTAACTTCATACTTTTCCATACCAAAAGCTTTTACAACTTTAATACCAGTAAGAGTCTCTTCCAAAACATCAGTAATATCGGCAGATTTGTTCATAATCTGGGTATTGACTTTTCTTAGCTTTTGCGACAACTTACTCATTGGAATCGTAAGTAATGGAAATACTAAGAAAAACATCAGCGTCAATTTCCAATTTAATATGATTCCCCAAACTAGGCCAAGGATTAATATCAAAGGTTTAAGTACCATATTCATAATCCCTGAAGTGAAAAGAAAATTAATGGAATCAATATCCGATAAAATTCTGGATATTACCTGTCCGGTTTGTCCGCTTTTATTCCGTTCAAAATAGCTGATGGATAGATTCTGTAAATTTTCATAAATCTCGTTACGAAGCCTCATAATGGTCTTTTGACCTACGGATCCTATCAAATAATTCTGGCTGTAGGTAAAAATTCCTCGGAAAAACCAAAAGATGATCACCAAAAAAGGTAAAATAAAAATCGTATAAAATTGGGGGAACAGCCGGAATCCGCTCTGAGTGGTCCTTATTTCGCCTGAAATATAAACTTGAATTCCCTTAAAACTCTTTTGCAGGTGCTGCTGTAAAAGTGGCGGTATGTTTAAAGGATCTTTGGCAAGACTTTGAGGTGCTCGAACTCTGACTATTATTGCATTACTTTCCGTCCGACCGACAGACTGAACGATTAAGCCGTAATGTCTGATATCCTTCGTGAGAGTCCGCAGTTCAGTAGATGACCATGGAATATTTTTAACTAGATTTAGATTAAAATCTTTGGTTTGATTAAGAGATGCTTTGGCACTGATCGGCAACCCTTTGGTCCGATAGAAAATTGCGTCGGACAAACGTCCCATCAGCCATGCATCCATTAAAGTAAATATGGATACAAAAATTGAAATACAAAAAACCGCGATCAGCCGTTTTTTATGCGGTTGAAAATACTTCATAATCCGTTTAACCATTCTATTTCCCCTTATATCCTACTTTAAAATATCAACTCATTTTATCATAACCTTATTCTTTTGTTAATGAAAAATCTATATAATTTAGGTATATTTCAGGTAATTTTCATTTAATTACAGTAAAATAGAATTATCTTCCTAAAAAGCAATAAATGTTACTTACCTTTAATGTAAAGACTATAAAGTGTTAGTATTTTGTTTATAAAATTTAGTCATCCATTGATTTGCGCCCGCATGCGCCACTAACTTAAAAGAGGCATTCAATGAATGTATTCAAAAAAAACCCCATTATTTTACTGCAACTGTTGACAATTTGCGGCACTTTAATCCTACTCCAATATTTAGCTCATTTCTTCCCCCACACAATTTTGAGTTTAATCGTTAATTTAATCTTGATTCTGGTTTGGGTATTTTTATTAGCAATGATTCTGACTTTTTTAGCATTACAGATCATTCACAATTTCCGTTTCGAACGATCTTTTATTCCCTCTAAACTTAAAATTAAACCTTTACTGGTATTAAATAATTACCAAATTCAAAATCCTTTAGAACAAGAAGGTACGTACTATAAAGCTCAATTGCACACTCATTCTAGTCTTTCCTTTGACAGTAATACCCCGCCGCTTCAAGTCATCGAATCCTATAAAAAGGATGGTTACAATATTCTTGCGATTACCGATCATGACGTCCTTTCAGATTTTTCAAAATACAGTACCAATGATTTCCTTGTTTTACCAGGCATCGAAAAGACTGTACCTGCGTTATTCTGGCCCATTCCCTTGGGTAAACACTTAATATTGATTAATCCTAAAGAGAAACGCCCTCAATATAAAAAAGTTCAAGAGCTTTTAAATCAAGCTCTCGAACATGGAACCATAGCAATGCCTGCCCACCTCGGATGGCGAGGAGGCGCCGGTACCGGAAGATGGTATCCGTTTGAATTATACCGGCTTAAAAACCTGCAATTTATCGAAATCGATAATCCCCACTCCAAAGACCCTTCAGATTTAACGATCTGGCATAAACTGATTATCAGCAATGGACCGGAACATCCGATTTGGGGGGTAGCAGTGGATGACTCTCATACTGGCAGTTCTAAGAGCGGCTGGGTAATGGTAAAAGCCCCACAATTGGATTTGTCATCAATCATAACACGTTTGAAAAAGGGTGCTTTTTATGCCACCAACGGTCCCTCGAATCTGGAAATTACGGTAGAAGGCACCGAAATATTGGTACACTCTCCCAGCGCTGTTTGGATTCGATTCATTAACGCCCAAAATCAGGTTGTTATGGCGGTACGGGCTGATAAGGCGATTTATCCCAGCTCAGGTGATGAAGGTTTCATTCGGGTCGAGGTGAGTGACAAAAATGGAGCCACAGCCTGGTCTCAACCCATGTGGTTAATTTCTAAAAATTCTAAAAGGCGGACAACCAAATCCTTACGCCAATTTCTCCACCGTAAATGCTTGCTTCGTTCCAATCGCCAACATTTAAGACCTGGAAAACCTCTATAGGCTTTTCATTTATATACGCGCACTCGCGATTATTGAATCCACTTGGATTATTTCCTTTTGTTATACCCTTTTTCCTCATAGGGCTGTAGTTTATCAAGCCACAATGCTTCCAACGTCTCCAAATCCTCTTTGTAATCATATAGCGGATCTTCATCCGGTTTAAGTTGATCCAAAATTTCAAAAGTGAAATTTTCCTCTCCATATTCCTGCCAATCTTTTAATAAATCCTTATTAATGTGAATATCCCCATTACTTAAGCTAAATTGCAATCGGTTGAAAACCTTATCCACATTAAGGCTGGAACCTATAAAAATTTTCCCGTTGATTTGATTTTTGAGCTGAAAAATTCCTATATTTCGCGGCCGGTTTTTATATTCCTGTTTAAGCTC
>JAEZKW010000097.1 GCA_023415375.1 Bacillota bacterium | reverse complement strand
TGAATGTTTAACTTTGGGACCCGTGGCCCCATTCTGTGAATTTTCATGAGTCATATGAGTAACAACTGTTTCTACCTTAGACTCTCTGATAAGACGAGCTTTTTTTAACAGGACAGAAACGGAGTCTGTTTTTGCTTGACCCAGGCTATTCAATTGGCCGAAATGAGCGGCTGTATTTGAAAGCAAATATCGGCCTGTGGATATATTTTTTTTTGATGCTATTTCTCTTTGAGCCAGGGTGGCTTGGATGAATTGTAAATGGATATTCCGTTTTCTTAATTTTTCTTCGACCCTCTGAATTGATTCATTTAGAAGTAGCGGCCTTTTTACCGATTCCGATTTTACTGCGGCTGTAATTAAAACATATGTGCCATTTTCATCATGCAAATATCGATGTTGATCGGCTTTATTGATTAACATCATCAACGTTTTTTCGACGGTCATATTTTTAAAATCGGTTCCACGGAGTAGGGCTTTGCCCTCATGATTTAAACTTTTGACTGTGATAATTCGAATGTCCTTATTGACGGCAAACTCCATACTGGAATTGATATCAACCGATACATAGGCATAAACTCTGTTCTGGCTGGAAAAATTGATTGCCGATAATAAGATAAATAAAAAGACTACTATTGAGGCCAATCCCAATGAATAGGAATAGCGGGCGCGGATAAGACCCGGCTTTTTGAGACTTGGCTCACCAATATCCACTTGCTGACCGATATACATTCCCGGTTTGGGCTTTATAGCCATAAACCCGGCTTCACTGGTCATGACAATGGCTCGTTTTTTATTCAACTCTAAAATAATTCCCGATGTTTTCATTTGATATCACTACTTTGTAAAGTTAGATTGATATAACTTTTTAAGATTTCCAAATCACTTCTTAAAATCAGGCAAACCGCGATAATGAATTTACGATTTCTTTCCAAAGTCCGCTTGTTTACGTTTGTAATTTTTAGTAACCCAACCACCGGCAAAAACTTACGAATCATCATTTGCTGAAACAAATCTTCATTCTCGGAAATGATTTTGGCGATACTGATGGCTAACAATTTAGAATCCCGGTGTTTGGGAGCACATAAAACCAAATCATTCATTGTAATTCCAAATTCTATTAAGCGAGATTTCAATAATTCTATTTCTTCTTTCGTTTCATAACTCTGTGTAAAATTTTCCTTTGTATCCGGGATTACTTCCAAAAACTCAGAGTTATCCTTTTGAAAATAGGTAAATGGATATTCCATGGAGTTTTGTTTTTGGTTACTTACCCAGTAATTGATGATTCGGCGTTTGATAACCTGCGCTGCGAAGTTAAAAAAATTTCGGTTTTTAGACTCATCATAAGAATGAATTGCTTCATCGAATGCGATAAGTCCGATACTAAACTCTTCGCTATCCTGGGCCTCTCTATATTTTTGACCTATAAACCGCGAGACAGTTTTTAGAATAAATGGCTTATATTGGCTGATAAATTCATTTTTATGTTCCAGGTCACCGCTTTGAATCCTGATTAGAGACTCGGAAACGGAATGGGTTGGATTCTTTATTATATTGATCATAAACGCAATCAAAAAGTTCACTCCTGTTATAGTAATTCCGAAGTAGAAAAATTTTTGAGTCGGGGGTCAGAAATATTTTTTTATTATATCTGAATGTTATTTTTTCTAAGTGTTTAGATAATTTACTTTGATACATTCCAGTTATCACCTTTAAACGATTGTTTACTTTTAATTACCATATGGAGTTTCCAATTATTATCTATTCCATTCGCTTAACAGCATGGAAGGTTGCAAAAACTCAAATAACTGGGAGCGGAAGAATTTCTTGATAAGGAGAAAAAAGCCGGTAAAATAAGGCATATTGGTTTTTCCTATTTTTTTCGTTTAAGCAAATCTTGATGACTATTCCTGGGAGTTTGCCAGATACAGCACAATTATATGGATGAAAACAGGATGGCAGGAAAGGTCTTGAATATGCTGCTTCAAAAGGATTTGGAGTTACGATTATGAAATCCCTAAGAGGTGGACTGCTTGCCAGAAAGAACCCCAATATGGAAGCTGTATTTAATAAAGCAGGCCAAAAGAGGACACCGGCTGAATGGGCATTGCGATTTGGGTGGAATCATCCGGGGTTTCAAATTTCATTGATGGGCATGTTTGCAGGAGCAGATGGTAGAAAACCTTCTTAAAGTATCTTGTCAAGGAGGCAAAGCCACTTGTTGGCTCTGCCTCCTTTGTTATTTTTTATTCTACCTCGGTGATTCGATATTCCTGCGTCCCTAGATGACGCTTTTCTAACTCATTAAGCTGTACAAAAGGATTCTTTCCATGAATCCGCTCAAAAAGGTGCCCTGTTTCCTTCAGCTCCATTCCCTGAGGAATTCCGGCCGGAATCAAATTCTCAACTTTGATTGCATCCAGGCAAGCCCTTTCAATGGCCACAATGTCGGTAGAGGCCATAATGCCGATATCCGGTATCAACGCCGGAGTGGTAAAACCCCAACAGTCGCACAGAGCGGTAATATTCATCAAGCAATTGATGTAGAAGACATGCCCCGGCTCAAATGTCTTTAAGACTGTCTCGGTGCAAACAGCCATACCGGTTTGAAAATCTTCATAGCGGTGGGCGTCCATCTTTAAGGCTCCTGCCGGACAGACTTTGACGCAGTGTTGGCAATAGGTACAATGATGGAAATTCACTTCATATTGATTATCTACGAAGCTATTGGCGTTATGATTGCAACTGTTCACACAAAGTTCGCAATGGGTGCAGGTGTCGGCATTCCATTCCAGGCCGCCCTCTAGACCGTGAATTTGTTGCCGGGTACGATCGGTGACACAGCCCATAGCGATATTTTTACAGGCACCACCGTAACCACAAGCACCATGTCCCTTGATATGGGAGAAATCAATCATCACTTCGGCATCTTGAATATTACCGGCCACATCTACATTTTTAAAGGTTTTGAAATCAACCGGTTTTTCATAGTAATACTTACCGGTTACGCCACAAGCATAGACTATCGGCACTCCCAGAAACTCTTCGGTATAGCCCCGGGTTCTGGCACTCATGATATCCTGGTCGGTAATGAAAACTTTGGCACCGTAAGATTTCAATTTATCCACTAAAATCTTGACAAATAAGGGATGAATGGTGGAATAACCGATTCTCCGACCTAAATGCATCTTAATGACGGTTAATTTGTCTTTGACTACTGTCTCCATATTCATCCGGTCGATCAGACGGCTGAATTTTGCCGGTAAGGTGACATCAGCGTCGTATTTATCGTATTTCACCGATGCGAATAAGATATTAGCGCTCAATTTCGATTCCTCCAATATAA
>JAEZKW010000041.1 GCA_023415375.1 Bacillota bacterium | reverse complement strand
ATTCATTTAAAAGCGGTTGAGTGGATTCGCAGGTTAGAGGGAAAAGGGGTAAGAGTTATTTTGGTATCCGGACGGCCCTTGGCGTTTTTGGAAAGCCTCTCGCTATTCGTAGGCACCAGCGGACCATTAATCGCTGAAAACGGTGCCGTGGTTAAAATTAATGGCCAAATAAAGCTGTTAGGGGAGCCAGGGCTCGCTAAGGAAGCGTTATCAGTTCTTAGAGGAAAAGGCCTTCCGATTGAGTTAGACGATGATAACCAATATCGTCAGGTTGATATTAGTATTCGGCTTAATGCGGATCCTCAAGAAATTTTGGCTGTTATTAAGGAGCAAAAACTTCCCGTTTCGATTTTGGTGACCAATGTCATGCTACATTTGGTAGATAAACAAGTTTCCAAGGGAGGTACTCTCTTAAAAGTTCTTATGGATTTGGGCATTAAACCCTCAGAGGTTGTTGTTTCGGGGGATTCCTATAATGATTTGCCGTTATTTGAGATTGGGGCTTTTAACTTAGCTGTCGGTAATGCAGCAGAGGCTTTACAGTCTAAAGCCAATAAAGTCGCCAAGGCCTTTTATGGTGAAGGATTTTCCGAATTAATTCAGGAAATTTTTGAAAAATTTAACAGTTGATTGCTTCGATGGATATGATATAATAGAAATACTCTTTCATTCAAAGTTTATGGTCGCGCTAGATGGGGAGGTAGCGGTGCCCTGTAGCCTGCAACCCGCTATAGCAGGATTGAATTCCATGATTCGGCTGATTTTCGTAAGTCCGGCCTGATTAAGTGACGTTGAGGATTGGGTCTCGCGCAACAAAGACTTATAAACCCCGCCAGGTCCGGAAGGAAGCAACGGTAAGTAAGACCCTTTGTGTGCCGTGGGGTTGCCTGGTAGGAGTCGGCTGATCCGGTACGTTTGGGAAAATTAGGTCAAAGCATGGTGCACGGCCATAATTATTCAATATACTGTTTATAATGAACTTGATTTTTACTTAAATTTTTATACTAAACGGGCAGTTTTCATGGGCCATTGTTTAGTGAATACACTGGGTAACCGGTGTATTTTTATATCCGATAAATTACGGCAGGAATTGACGTGATTTTGGCAAATATATAATTAAATTCTATACTAAATGGATGGATCATGCTTACTCGATTTGCTCCTGCTAAAATAAATCTCGCCCTGGATATTTTATTTAAACGTCCTGATGGTTATCATGAAATTGATTCGGTGATGCAAAGTATTGCTTTAGCGGACCAGATAACCTTTGAAATGAGTTCCTTTTTGGAATTGACATGTAGTGACAGCCGTTTACCTACAGATTGTCGTAATTTGGCTTGGAAGGCTGCAGAGCTGCTACAACGAGAATTAGGGGTTAAACAAGGCGTCAAGATACACATATGCAAAAATATTCCAATTGAGGCTGGTTTGGCTGGAGGTAGCACTGATGCTGCGGAAGTGCTATTAACTCTCAATGAATTTTGGGGTTTAGGACTTTCTGCCGATGAACTTGTTTCTTTGGGAGCCAGACTAGGAGCGGATGTTCCCTTTTGTATTCGCGGCGGTGCTGCTAGGGCGGGGGGAATCGGTGAGCAATTAACTAAAATCCATTCTAAAATGAAGTGTGCTCTCCTGCTGATTACCCCAAACACACCAATTTCAACTGCTGTGGCTTATGGGCGTTTTCATAAGGATAAGATATTAAAACACCCGCAGGTTGATCAGGTGGTTCAGGCGATGGAAACAGAGGATTTTGCGTTATTGACAAACTCCTGGGGAAATGTTTTTGAGGAATTGGTTCAGGAGGATTTTCCTGCGGTCCGACTGGTAAAAAATCTATTTAATCAATATGGGCTTACTGCTAATTTGATGTCCGGTAGTGGTCCTTCGGTTTATGCCTTGAATCCGCCGCCGGAAGTCATTGGGCCTATTTTTGCGGCCATTCCACGGGAATGGTTTCGTTGTTATACGCATTTTTTGGCTTAAAATTTGACCCTTGACCCCGAAGCTAAACTGTAATTCTCCCGCTTTGGCACAGAAAGAGGTTGCCTTGGGTTTGTTTAACCAACTTCGTTGGTTATCGAATAAAGTACTATAGACAGAAACTAATTTAAAGTTCTTGGAAGACTTCAAAAAGTGAGGAGATAAAATGGATAGACAGCCATTGGTCCCAATCCGTCTAGATAATTACAAACCCTTACGGGAATTGGTTTTTGAGTCTTTGCGTGAGGCAATTATTAGTGGATTATTGCCTCCCAGTGAGCGATTGATGGAGATTCAGTTGGCGGAAGAAATGGGTGTCAGCCGTACCCCAGTTCGAGAAGCCATTCGTAAACTTGAGCTAGAAGGTTTGGTGGTTATGATTCCCCGTAAAGGGGCGTATGTTGCTGGAATGTCGATCAAGGATATTGTGGATGTCTTTGAAATAAGGGGTGCTTTAGAAGGACTAGCCGCCGAATTGGCTTCCGAACGGGCTACGGATGAGGAACTTGAGACTATGGAGAGATATTTAGTTAAAATTTCGGAAGAGATCGAAAGCGGTGATTTATCCAAGGTCGTCGAAACCGATACTGATTTTCATACACTGATTTATAAAGCCAGTCGTAATTCGCGCTTATCGCAAATTATCAATAATTTACGGGAACAGATTCAAAGATTTCGTACCACCTCGCTTTCATTTCCGGGGCGTATGAAAATTGCGCTGGAGGAGCATCGTAAGATAGTTGAAGCAGTTTCTTCGAGGGATGGTGAACTTGCCAGGAGACTTGCGCAGGAACATATCGAAAATGCTGAGAACACGATGATGGGTATGATTCAGCATGATACCAAGCTTGGAGGTAATTAAATGAATGCAATTATACTAGCGGGGGCTGTTAATTCAGGAGCTTTGCGTAAAGTTAGTGAGGAGCAATATGAAGCCGAAATTAAAATAGCCGGTCGTCCTATGTTGGATTATGTATTGCAGGCATTACGTAGTATCTCTTCAGTTCAACGTATTATTGTGGTTGGTCCGCAGTCTTTAATTTCTGCAGAAATACGTGATCAAAATTGTACCATTGTTGAGCGGGGAAATTCGTGGGAGGAAAGCCTAATTAATGGTTTAAATGCTCTGGAATCGGAAGAGCCATTATTATTAGTAACTTCCGATATACCCTTAATTACGAAGGAGGCTCTGGAGGATTTCTTGGAGAGATGCCAAAGCCGTAAAGCGGATGTTTATTATTCTTTTGTTTCCAAAGATGCTAATGAAAAGAAATATCCGGGTGTTCAACGAACTTATGTAAAATTACGAGAAGGGGTTTATACCGGGGGAAATTTGGGTTTAGTTTCTCCGAAAGTGATCCGGGATAACTTTGAGATGTTTAAAAAGGCTTCAGCTATGAGAAAAAAGCCACTCCAACTTTGTTCATTATTAGGATGGAAATGCTTAATCAAACTTATCCTAGGAAGACTAGCTATTTATGAAATTGAGGAACGGGTCGCAAAGATATTTCACTTTACAGCAGTTGGGATTGCTTCCCCCTATCCAGAGGTTGGTATCGATGTTGATAAGCCGAGTGATCTTAAATTGGCTCGGGAAGTGTTGTCCAAATTAGGATGAACAGTTAAGATCCGTGATAATGAGGCATTAGAAATTGAACCCGTTGACAAAGAGGTGGGCACCGCGCCAAAACGCCTCTTTTTTGTTTATCCAGTTTAAAGGTGAAAGGGATTTCCAATTCAATGCATGATTAAAAGAATGTGTCAGGAAGGCTGTATTTTGACTGGGAAAAGGTAAATGTCTTTAATTTTTAAATTTTGATAAACAAAATATTTGTAAGAATTGGCCATGATAGAAAAAAAAGTAAAAAATTTCTTATTAACAGAAGGAATTTCTGAAAATTTATGGAAAGTATTTTACACTGCTATGACAGAAGATATAGAAAGGTGAGTGGGGTTTTATGAACATCACGGATGTACGTCTAAAAAAAGTGAATTCAGATGGCAAAATGAAGGCAATTGCTTCAATTACAATCGATGATGCCTTTGTGGTTCGGGACATTCGTGTCATCGAAGGACAAAATGGTCTCTTTGTGGCAATGCCCAGTCGGAAGACTCCGGAGGGCGAATTCAGAGATATAGCCCATCCAATTACATCTGAAGCGCGGGAACTAATTCAAGGCGCTATCCTAAAAGAATATGAGGTTACGGATAAATAATTGTTTTAATTTTATAGATAAGTCCTGTTTTTATAGAATTTGCTTAAAATGCAAGTTCTTTTTTTGTCCATTTAGAGTATAAGATGTAACCAATGGGATCAGAAACAAAATTTTACTATAAATACAAAGTTTAATCAGCGATTTCATGAAGTATTAGGCTTGACTTTCGATCTAATGACTGGTATACTATATTTTGCATTCAATGGGGCGTAGCCAAGTTGGTAAGGCACGGGACTTTGACTCCCGCATTCGTTGGTTCGAGTCCAGCCGCCCCAGCCAAAAATTTTAAGTAGAATTTAAGAACTCATCAGAGTTCTTTTTTTAGCTTTCATGTAACTTGAATCATTGTTATAAGTTATATGAGCGTTTTATAAGGAGTGATTGGTATGGCCGCTTTAACTTCAATAATTTTAGCAGCGGGGCAGGGAACTCGGATGAAATCTAAGCTTCCCAAGGTATTACACCCTTTATTAGGCCGCCCTATGATGCAATATATTGTCGATGCGGCAAACCAGGTCGGAACCGCAAGAACGATTGTGGTCGTTGGGTTTGAAGGACAGCAGGTTATTGATGCTTTAGGCCCGAAACTTGAATATGTCTGGCAAAAGGAACAAAAAGGTACTGGGCACGCTGTACTGATGGCCCGGGATATCCTTTCAACCTTGACAGGAGATCTATTGATATTATATGGGGATACGCCGCTTTTAAGGCCAGAGACTATCAAGGATTTGGTGGATGCCAAACGTAAACAGCAGGCTGTCGCCGCGGTTTTAACCACAGAGTTAAAAAATGCAGCCGGGTTCGGACGGATTATTCGGAATGAAAACGGAAATATCACTGCAATTGTTGAAGATAAAGATGCCAATCCCAGTCAAAAAGAGATAAGAGAAGTTAATACCGGTGTATATTGTTTTGATATTCCCCATTTACTCCAGGCCTTATCGGAGATAACTCCTAGAAATGCTCAAGGGGAATATTATTTAACCGATGTCATTAAAATATTTGTTCAAAAGGGCTTAAAAGTTACGGGATACGTGACAGATGCAGCAGAAGAAGTCATGGGACCCAATGATCGTATTCAGCTCGCGAGTACCGAAAACTTCTTAAAACAGACTATTAATAATAAATGGATGAGTCAAGGGGTAACCATCCAAGATCCTTCATTTACATACATTGGGCCAGAAGTTCAAATCGGTCGGGATACTACGATTCTTCCAGGCACTTTTATAATGGGGAAAACAATTATTGGCGAAAACTGTACTATTGGGCCACATACACGAATCGTAGATTCCGTTATCGATGAACAAACTTCAGTCCAATTCAGTCAAATTATTGAAACTCACCTTGGGCCAGGGAATATAGTCGGGCCCTATGCTTATACTCGTCCGGGGACTGAAACCGCTGCAAATGTTAAAATCGGTGACTTTGTAGAAATAAAGAACTCTCAAATTGGAAATAAAACCAAGGTACCTCATCTTTCGTATATCGGTGATTCACAGGTGGGTGCCGGGGTCAATATTGGGTGTGGTACAATCACTTGCAATTATGATGGAGTCCACAAGCATCATACAGTGATAAAAGATGATGCATTTATCGGAAGCAATACCAATTTGGTTGCCCCAGTGGTTGTTGGGGAAGGAGCTACAATAGGTGCTGGATCAACCATTACCAAGGAAGTTCCGGCTAAGGCATTAGCAATAGCAAGAAGTAAACAAGAAATTAGGCAGGAATGGCGCTCACCCAGAGATAAAATGGGGAACTAAATTTAAAAAAAGTTAGGCATAGTTGACAAATCGAGGTTTACAATATTGGATGGGAATGTTATAATGTGAGCGATATTTTAACAAAAAATTTTGTTTAACAAGATTTTGAGTGACTTACAATAAATTATTTTGTTAGGGATTGAGGAGGAATTCGTTATGGAATTTTCATTGGCTGCTTCTGTCCGGGAAGAGCTCGGTAAACAAAAAGCGGGTCAGCTCCGCCAAAAAGGCCAAATACCTGCTGTTTTGTATGGAGAGGGTAAAGAGAATGAACATTTAATCCTGGACGCCCATGAATTACAGATGGTTTTTCTTAAGGGCGGAACGACCAAGCTAATTAACCTTAAGATTAAAAAGGGAAAAAAGGAAGAAGAACAACATGTACTGGTAAAGGATTTTCAAAAGAATCCTTTAAAAGGAAATGTTATTCATGTAGACTTTTTTAGAGTCGCTATGGATCATTTGGTAACCGTTAAAACTCCGGTTCATTTAAAGAATGAGGATAAACGGAACCATGATGGGGCTGTTCTGGAGATTGTACTGCATGAGTTAGAAGTAAGCTGTCTACCGACCAATATTCCGGATCGAATCTATGTAGATGTTAAATCCTTAGCGATCGGTTCCGGTATTCATGTTAAAGATCTGGAATTACCAGAAGGCGTTAAAGTATTAAATTCCCCTGAGGAAGCGGTAGTAATGGCTATTGCACCAACAGCAGCCGTTGAGACCGCAGCAGCACCAACGGCTGAAGCAGTACCTGCCGCAGCACCTGCGGCAGCTAAGAAAGAATAATTCCAATGAACCCGCGCATGTGCGCGATTTGATAGCCCAGCAAATTGGGCTGTCATAACAATAACTTAAATTCCCCCATGGGGGGTGTATGACTTGTTTTGTATAGCGGGGTTAGGTAATCCTGGCCCTCAGTATCAAGAGACCCGGCATAATGCCGGTTTTTTGGTGATTGACCAATTGGCGCAAAAGACCGGGATTAAACTGAATAAGAACGAATTTAATAGTCTTTATGGAAAAACTCTCCTTGGTGATCAGGATACGATGCTCGTGGAGCCGCAGACATTTATGAATCTTAGCGGTCAGGCGGTATCAAGTATCATGTCTTACTTTAAAATACCAATAGAGCGCCTTTTGGTGATTTATGACGATTTGGATTTGCCCTTAGGAAAAATTCGTTTTCGCCTTTCAGGCAGCCCAGGAGGACATAAGGGCTTAACTTCAATTATTCAAATGTTGGGAACTCAGGAAATTCCCCGGTTAAGAGTCGGTATTGGAAGACCTCCAAATAATCAGGCGGTTCCGGATTATGTTTTGTCCTCTTTTAATGGGGCAGAGAAAAAAATTTTTTTTAATAGCATTGAACGAGCAGCGATTGCCACTTCCTATTTTGTAACTGACGGCCCTGATTATGTAATGAATCATTTTAACCGGGCCGAATAATTACTCTGGATTAGGGTCAAGATATTGGCTGATGAGACTTATTTTGGCCGCTTGGTTTACTTTGAATCTTGCTTGGCTTTGGGACCGTATTTTATATCTTCTTGGCCCTACGCTGGGAATCCATGAGAGATTAAGAGTAATTTTACTCGTCCCTATTGGAGAGGAAGTTTTTAAATATGGTGTTTCATATTTAAGTTCACTTTCACCACCAGTATTATTTTTCCTTTTTGGTATGGGCGAAGGTTTATATGAATCGATTCATTTAAAGCATAAATTGGATCCGGTGTTAATTCTTGCAGGTATTTTACCACATTCATTTTTCAGCATCTTTTATCTTTTTAATATGCCAGTTTGGTTTAGTTTACTTTTAGCAATCGTCAGTCATTCCACCTGGAACAACTTAATTTTTAATTTCAAAAATGATTGCAAAAGCAGTACAGATTGATTTCATTCCTGAATACTATAAAATATAGGTTATCCATAGGGCCCACCTAGATGGGCCCTCTTAGGCGTTGCATCAGGAGGACTAATGAAAGAAATACTTCAAGAATTATCATCGCATACAGAATTTAAGCAAGTCAAAGATCATTTTCTTCGTGGGGATCAAGATCTATTGACCGGGCTCTCCGGCACTCAAAAAACTTTGGCTTTAGCCGGTTTTATCAGACAAGGAAGCGGTAAATATTTGGTTGTCAGCTATAGTAACAGTCAGGCAGGACGAATCGCAGCTGACCTTGAAGCTTTGCTCGGCTTCGCTCAAGTCGCTTACTTTCCTGAAAACCAACTATTACCTCACGAGGAAGCCTACGAACCCGAGGTTACAGCCCAACGGGTTGAAACACTCGGGCGAATTTTTAACTCCGAGCGGCTCATTGTGGTTACTGCTTGGGGAGCTCTACAACGCCGTTTAATTCCACCAAAGTGGTTTCTGGAATTCACCCTACCTATAAAAATTGGAATGGAATACGGACTTGATATCTTGTTATCACGTTTAACTCGGATGGGTTATGAAAGGGTGGACCTCGTCCAATCGATTGGTCAGTTTAGCAAAAGAGGAGATTTAGTGGATATTTTTCCACTTAACCAAGACCAGCCGATACGAATTGAATTTTTTGGAGATGAAATCGATTCGATTCGTAGTTTCAAGGTTGAGGACCAAATATCAACTCATAATTTAAAAGAAGCTTTGATATTACCGGCCCGGGAGGGCTTATGGCCGCAAGAAGCCTTTGAAGAATCACGACCCAAAATTCAAGCTGATTTGGAAAAACAAATAGGAAAGCTGGAGGATTTGGGGCGAGTTAATGAGGCTGAGGCATTACGGGATAGAATTAATGAAGCGCTAGAAAGATTAGCTGCCGGACACCAAGTCGCAGGTGCTGATCAGTTTTTGCCATGGATTGAGCCAAATCTGGTATCACTTTTAGACTATCTTAAGGATGCCAGGGTTATTTTAGATGAACCGGTTCGGGGAAGAGATACTTACCATTCATTGATGGAAGAAACGACAGGTATTTTAAGCAATTTTTTAGAAAAAGGTGTAATTCTACCCAAAGAACAAGAGATGCTTATCAATATCGACGAACTAGAAGCTGCTTTGTGGGTAAGAAAACCGTGGTCCCTATCATTGCTGGCTAAAACACCGAAAGGATTACCAGCTGCCCATACCCTGACGCTGCCAATAAAAACACCTCCGACTTTTCAAGGTAAATTTGAAATGTTTTCCTCAGAATTATCTCTATGGCTTAAAGACCATCGGACCATAGTTTTAGCAGTATCAGGGAAGGAAAAAGCCCGACGTTTGAAAGAAGTTCTTCGTGAAGAGGGCATCACATCTGTTGTGGTTGAAGAAGGAAACAATGTTCCTATAAGTCCCGGGGCAGTCCGGATTGAAATTGCAGATTTGGAATCGGGTTTGGAATGGGTTCCGGGAAAATTAATTATCCTTACAGAGAGCGAGATTTACGGCAAACAGAAGAAAAAAATCCAAGCCCGTTTTCAACAGGAAGGCAGTAAGATTAGCTCGTTTACTGATCTAAAGGTTGGGGATTACGTGGTTCATATCAATCACGGAATTGGCCGCTACATGGGTATCGAGACTTTAGAAATAGCAGGCGGTCATCGGGATTATCTCCGCATTGAATATGCAGGAGAAGACCGTTTGTTCGTGCCGACCGATCAAGTTAATTTAATTCAAAAATTTATAGGAGTAGAAGACTCACCCCCAAAAGTCAACAAATTGGGTGGGAATGATTGGCAGAAAGTAAAAACCAGGGTTAAAGAATCCCTGCGAGATATGGCCGATGGTTTGCTGCAACTTTATGCACAACGTGAGGTTGCCCCTGGGATTGCTTTTGCCCCGGATACTGTTTGGCAACACGAATTCGAAGAGACGTTTTATTATGAAGAGACCCCAGACCAACTTCGGGCCATTAATGAAATTAAGACCGATATGGAGCGTCCTAAACCAATGGACCGCCTACTCTGCGGTGATGTGGGCTACGGAAAAACTGAAGTTGCAATGCGGGCAGCTTTTAAAGCTGTCATGGATGGCAAACAGGTTGGGGTCTTAGTACCCACCACTATTTTAGCCCAGCAGCACTTTTTGACATTTCGGGAACGCTTTGCGGGGTTTCCGGTTAATATCAAGGTAATCAGCAGATTTCAAACCGCCAAGGAACAAACTGCCGTGATTGATGGCCTGCTTACCGGGGAAGTCGATTTGGTCATAGGTACCCATCGTTTAATTTCTAGCGATATTCATTTCAAAAATTTAGGATTATTAATTGTCGATGAAGAGCAACGTTTTGGAGTAGCCCACAAAGAAAGATTAAAGGAATTACGAAAAAACGTTGACGTTTTAACATTGACAGCTACGCCGATTCCTAGGACTCTGCATATGTCACTAGCGGGGATTCGTGATATTAGTCTCATTGAAACTGCGCCTCAAGGACGATACCCGATTCGTACTCATGTACTGGAATACAATGAAGAAATCATCCGGGAAGCACTTCAAAGAGAGATGGACCGGCAGGGCCAGGTGTATTTTGTATATAATAGGGTTGAGACTATTGATAAAATGGCCTCTTATCTTCAGAATCTGCTTCCTAAGGCCCGAATCATCATTGCCCATGGCCAAATGGATGAAGATCAACTGGAGCGGGTAATGCTTGATTTTTACGATAACCAGGCCGATATTTTGGTTTGTACGACAATCATCGAAACAGGCCTTGATATCCCAAATGTCAATACTTTAATCGTTTATGATGCTGAACGTTTCGGATTAGCCCAGTTATACCAGCTAAGGGGACGGGTCGGAAGAAGTAACCGTATTGCCCATGCATATTTCTGCTACCGTAAAGATAAAGCCTTGACAGAAACAGCTGAAAAGCGATTAGCAGCTATTCGGGAATTTACGGAACTTGGCTCGGGTTTTAAAATTGCTATGCGGGATTTAGAAATCCGGGGAGCCGGTAATTTATTAGGACCTGAACAACACGGCCAAATTGCAGCGGTGGGTTTCGAACTATATTGCCGATTACTTGATGAGGCCGTTCGTGAGAAGAAAGGGGAAATACCTCCGGAGCTACCTGAACCAGTCATCGAGATACCGGTGGATGCCTATATTCCCGTGCAATATATTCCTGACGCTAAACAAAAGGTGGATATTTATAAAAAAATTGCAGCGGCCAGTACTTTAGAATCGGTGGAACTGGTTAATGACGAGATCATTGATAGATTTGGCAACCCCCTACCAGCGGTTGCAAATCTGATTGATATTTCTCGCATTAAGGCTTTGGCCAAGGAAACAGGGTTTGCTTCCATCACTAAAGAGCGTACGGAGTTGAATGGCAAATTACACATGGGACTCGCTGTTGATTATGAAAAAGTACTACAGGTTTTACAAAAATATCGCAGTCACTTTAGATATCAAGTTGGCAGGCCCCCGGTTTTTCGATGGAAGACCAATTTACCTGAAGCCGAGCTACTAAAAATGATTATACAGTCACTACAGTTATTAAAATGAATTCAATTTTTTAAAAAATAAGTCTTTTAACCCCGTTAACTAACGGGGTTTTTAAATGAGAAGAAAAATCCGAGTTAAAATACTTAGAGTTTTAACGGAAAACTTATTTGGTCTTGGGTCAACATCGATTTCATATATTCCGGGTTGAGTTTTAAGCCGGCTTGGAAAACTTTCATTGATTTTGTCCTCTCGCCAAGCAGCCACAAGGCTTTGGCCAGTGAATAGTCTATTTTGTAATTAAGCGGATATAATTGTAAAGACTGCCGATAATAATGAACAGCCTCGTTGAAATGCCCCAGTTGGGCCTCGACTTGTCCTAGTAAAAATAAGGATTCATAACGATCAGGATTTTTTCTCGTCAAATCGATTAGAAAAGTCCGGGCCTGGGTCAAGTACCGGAGAGCCAAAGCTTGTTGTTGTTTTTTATTTTCCCAGAGAGCTGCCCGTAAAAGGCTAATCCCATAACGATAACGATAATGGTAATTCCAAGGGGAAAGAGAGATAGCCGTTCGATAATTTGAAAAAGATTGTTGATAACGATGGTAACAGGCTTCATTAAAGGCTTTAGAATAATAGATATCGGCTCGAAAGATATTAAAAGAGAAAAGGCCAGACAATCCGATGATTATCACACTGGTTATGATTAACGGTAGATTCTTACGGCAAACTGACTCCTGAAGAGCCGGGGGTTTGGCCATTCCAAGCAATATTCCCAAATCAATCCAAAAAAGAAATGAGTAATGGATCAGTGGATAATTTAGCTGCATATAGCACAAATAGCCCAAGATTGCTGACCAAAGAGCTGCTTTCTCAAAAGAGATTTCTTCACGAAAGAGCCCAATAAAGTTTGCTCCAATTAATAATGCCAACAATAATCCTACATAAGAAAACAAGCCGACAATACCTTGAGTTGTAAGATAATGGAGAGTTTCATTATGGACTTGTCGTAAATCCCGCTCGGGTCCCCAAAATTTCAGCGCTTTAATGTTTTGGAAACGATGGAAATTGACTTGGAATGAACCGATACCATAACCCAGTAGTGGAGCTTCCTTAAAGCTTTTCCAGGCTGATGACCATATTAAAACACGCCCGCTATCGTTGCCTTGAGTAATAGAGGATACTCTAGAATCGATATTATAATCTTTATAATATTGGGGCTGGAACCCAGTACATATTTTACTGGTAAAAAACCCAAGGATGATGATAACGAATACCAAGATTGCAAATTTATAGTCCTGTTTATAAACTTTCTTTTTGAGGAGGTGTATAAAAGTTTGATATATCAAAGGAAAAAGCCCGAATAAAAATCCCAGCCAGGCCGAACGGGAAAAACTTAAAAACAGGGCTATCATTGCTAAGAATAGGCAGCTTCCTATGAAAAAACTGGTTAGTTTTGGGTAAAAACGCCTGAATTCAACCAATATTAAAGGAACGGAGAGAATTAAAAAAGCGCCTAAGGCGTTCGGATCACCCAGTAAACTTTTGACACGGCTTAATACCGTTTTGCCAACACTAAAACTGATAGGATCCCCGAATAAATATTGAAAAATGCCGTAAATACTTATAAAAAAGACAGTTACCAGAACTGTCCCTCGAAATAGGGAACGGTCCTGATCATCCCGGATAAAAAGGTAGCTGGCAAGAAAGAAAACTATAAAGCCAATTTGTACGAAAAGAGACTCAGATTGGCCATAGGCTCCCATTAAACCGGCTGGAATATCGTATAAGCGAAGCGCTTGCCAGGCTTCGACGATGATAAAGAGGCTAATAGTACCAATAATGTATTTCGGTAGATTGATGAGTGAACGATAATGGAGGAAAAGCCCAAAAAGAATCAAGGTCGAACCCAAATAAAATATTGCTATTTTGGGAGTTCCAAACGGGTCAAAGGTCTTTGTAGAAAAAGCAATGGGTATTAACAAACAAATTGAGACTATAACTTTCAAAGGCCAGTTCTTCAAAATTTCACCTCAATTTATGGGTTTAGGACCGGAAGAATCTTGTTACTTAATTTGCTAGAGGTATACAAAACCCTTTTTCATTCTATTAAAACTTCAAAGAATCGGGATTTGATTCTTTTTATGATGGGAGATGGAATGGAAAATTTGTTAAAGGGGCATTTTAATAACAACACTTCTATCTAGAGATATTTTTCTCAAGCTTGTGATAAAGATTCAAGGGACTTGACAAACCTATTTAAAGTGGAAAAATGAATAAAAAAAGTGACTCAGCTATATACTATCAATAAAGGTAGAAGTGGGTTTTTACCAGGTCTACACTAAATTACACGGGTGGCAGGACCTCTGACACCAGGTAAGTAAAACGAAAATGATAGATAAAAAAGGAGGGAATGGGGGATGAAGGCGACCGGAATTGTTCGGCGGATCGATGATCTTGGCCGGGTGGTCATCCCCAAAGAAATTCGCAGAACGCTGCGGATTCGAGAGGGCGACCCGTTAGAGATTTTTGTTGATCGGGAGGGGGAAGTTATACTTAAAAAGTACTCCCCAATTGGCGAGTTAGGAGATTTCGCCAAGGAATATGCTGACTCCCTTTACGAGTCGACCGGACATATAGCGTGTATAGCCGATAGAGATATGGTAATAGCAGTATCGGGGGCACCTAAAAAAGAGTTTTTAGATAAACCAATCTCTAAAGCAGTAGAAAAGGCCATTGAAGAGCGAAAAGTAATTTTAATGCCAAAACCGGGAGAACATAAGTATTGCGATGCCTGCCCTGTTAAAGAAGAAGAGGGAAAATGCAAATTTAGTTCTCAAGTAATTGCACCCATTATTTCTGAGGGAGATCCAATTGGCGCGGTGATCTTATCCAGTAAGGAGCCTGCAGTAACCATGGGGGATATGGAAGTAAAAATCGCCGAAACTGCCGCCGGATTTTTGGCAAAACAGATGGAACAGTAGGAAATGAGAATCCGTTTCTAGGTAAAAAGTGGGGGGTACCCCACTTTTTCTATTTTAATCCTTCTTCCTCATCTTCTACTTTTTCCTTTTTGGCCCCGCTCATTGGAATTACGGATGATAAGGGGTTTGAAGGGGTTTTGCTATCTTGGCTTGACAGCATCGTTAGTATTGAAGGCAAAATTTCGCGCAGGCCGCTGTTTTCGATTTTGGGCGCCAGTTGTTTTAAAAAACTAAGGGGATCATTTGAGCTGGAAAGGGGTGGCTTATTATTTCCAAAGTTGATAAAAAACGAGATCAGTTGTTTCCCCGGCTCAGAGAGTAACGGCATAATGATTGAGAGATAAGATATATCACTCGCCGCAAAAAACGGATTATTTCTGGTTTCTACAGTATCCTTGGGTTGTGAAGGAAGGATTGGATCTTCCCGATGATGATGTCCCATTTTAACCTCCTCATTTAGCTTTCACTCTATCATTTACTTCTTCAAAGATTGTATTTATATTAATGTATGTGTTTTATTCCCTATCGGGAACTAGATAAGATAACCAAAATTAGCAACTAAGCAAGGAAAAATAGTAAAAACGGCGAAGTAATCATGCACTATTGACTACAAGAGTCAAAGGATCCAGCTAGTGGTAACTTCAGATTGCTTAATTCCCAATCTGGTGAACGGTTTTCACTTATTAAGAATTCGGATAATGAATTAATGACGGAGAGAAATTTGACGGAATCAAGGGTAGAATTTTTGAAGAATCCCATTCGTAGTAGCGAAGAAGGCTTATTAGGCTTGAAACGTTCTTACCAATTAAAACAGGTGGAATTGATAATAAACTACCATAAAATCATCCTAGCCAAAGTCTCCAATATTGATGACTTACTAGAACGCGCAGTCAGTGCTGATGAAATTCCATTTTGGGCTGAATTATGGCCAGCATCAATTGGTTTAGCCCATTTTATTTTTGATAATGAACAGGAATTTAGGGGTAAAGATTTATTAGAGCTGGGAGCGGGTGTTGGTTTGTCGGGTATCGCGGCTAAATTGGCAGGAGGTCGGGTTGTTCAGTCGGACTTTTCCATTGAGGCTTTAAAATTTACCGAGGTCAATTGTTTACAAAACCAGGTTTCCGCTGGTAAGCTTTTATTAGCAGATTGGCGTAATTTCCCTTCGGAAATCAATGGGTTTGAATGGATTATTGGTGCTGATATTCTTTATGAAAAAACTCTTCATCAAAATTTGATCAATATCTTTAAACAGGCGCTGAAATCGGGAGGATCAATATTACTTGCGGATCCTGGACGAAATTACGCCAAAAATTTCATGGTTGAAATTGCTTCATCCGGATGGCAGGTCCGGCAATCTACATATCCCGTAGTGTATGAAGAACGTACTTTTCCAGTGGATATTTACCAATTGAAACGGGGTGGAACTGGTTAGATTCTGATAACGTTATATCCTATATCAAAGTCACCATCAATCCAGCAGATACTATTGTCCTGGATTCTTTACTTTGGCAAGTCAAGGGGGAATAGCCTCCCCTGGCTCATTTTAAATGGTTACTGTCGATAGATTTTTGCAGAGGAAGGTTAAAAGTGAATTTATTTAGTGCTGATTCCAGTGATGACCCAAAAGGAACTCCCCTATATTTAGTTGGAATTGTTTCGGGGATTATCGGTGCTCTCTTGATTATTGTGGCCATCAAATTTACTGGTTTAGGCTCTGCATTGGTAAACCCGCCCTTGAGTCCGACGCCTCAGCCGATGCCACATCAGGAACAACCCCTTGCAATAAATAATTATGAAAAAGCGACAATTCGTGTTGTCCAACAAACTAGGCCTTCGGTGGTAATGATTACTACCAGTACACTGGTGGCAGATTTTGATTTTTTTACCGGGCCTGAAGTTAAAAAAGTTCAAGGGTTAGGTTCCGGGGTCGTCTATCGTGCGGATGGGTATATTTTGACCAACGATCATGTATTGGTTAATAATTCCAGTAAAATGAACAACCGGATTATGGTCGTTTTGGCAAACGGAAAGTCTTATCGCGCCAAGGTTGTGGGTGTGGACTCTTTAACTGATTTAGCAGTTCTAAAGATTAATGCCAACAATTTGGCTGTACCTGAGTGGGGAGATTCCAACCAACTCCAAGTTGGTCAGATGGCAATAGCGATCGGCAATCCGCTGGCTGAAAACTTAAATAATACGGTTACAGTAGGAGTTATCAGTGCTATCGGGCGGAATGTCATGTTAAGTGGAGACCGACATCTCCGGAATATGATCCAGACGGATGCATCCATCAATCCGGGGAACTCCGGAGGTCCGCTATTGGATAGTAGCGGCAAAATCATTGGGATTAATAATGCTATCGCGTTTGGATCTCAAGGGATCGGTTTTGCGATTCCCAGCAATACAGTCCAATATGTCGCCAACCAGTTGATTAGCAAAGGTTATGTAACCAGGCCCGGACTTGGTATTTCGTATATTCATTTTACACCAGAGAATGTGGAAGATTTGGAAAGTTATATCCGGCGCAACCTCATGATAGATTACGGCTTATTGATTGCCACGGTGACCAAAGGTAGTCCTGCTGAAAAAAGCGATTTGCTGCCCGGAGATATTGTGGTGAAAGTTAATAACCAATGGATTAAGGATGAAGATTTAATTCGTAGTAC
>JAEZKW010000285.1 GCA_023415375.1 Bacillota bacterium | reverse complement strand
TTTAATCCCATGATCTGCAACGAACAAACAATACTTAATTTCGCCGAAGGCATACGTTACAAGCATTCTACCAATTTCAGGCTGTCTTTTAAGTGCATGATGAATGGCTCTGCAAAAATCATTCTTGGCTTCTGAAGACATATTCAAGAGGAAGTGGGCCACATCAATCCTATTCTTTTCAGTTCCTTGCTCTAATAATTGGACTATTTCTTTAATTTCAAGCGGTATGTCCTGCAGAGGCTTTGTGGGATTAAGCTCTGGTAGATACAATCTACAGAAATAGTCGTCCAAATCTTTTCTGAAGCCATGCCAATTTACCAAATGCTCTGCCGGGAATTCGGAGGCTGTGATCGAGTACATGTTGTGATTAATATACATACCCAAGTGATCAAGCTCATCTCTCATCGCGATTTGAGGAATATCTATCGCAATCTTCCGTTGCTTCAAAAAATGCAAAAAATATATAGGTGAATCAAAATAGCTTTCGTATGACAATAAGTCATCATACGAAATTACTATTGTTTTACTTGAAAGGTTAATAAAGCTCAGCTTTTCAGCCCTTGACAAGTATAAGGGAACTTGGGGGACCCCACGCATGAAATCCCCCAGGGTCCCAAGCGATTAAGAACCTTTCAAAACAGTAGCCAAAGCCTTGAGTGCACAGGCTATAGCCATCCCTTCCACAAGATCGTCCATGGCATAGATCAAAAAAATGAATCGAATGTTTGACATACAGTTTTAGAAACCGATGAAGATTAACTGCGGTCATCAAGATTAAAAACCTAGTGCTAAATGATTTTTACCGAACCTATGGTTACGTTCTCCGTATCGGGTCTAACGGCGAAATTTGGAGTTTTCTAAAAGCAAGAAATAAACTTTACCTCATTCTCTTCAATATCAACAACAAAGTCATTTCGTTCGTTACAATTCTCCAAAAAGGAGTTCATAAATATTTTGATTTGGTACCTGACGATCATCTACAAAATCCCAGACATCGCAACCCACACGATCTTCATGTGGAATTAATACCATTCTGAATCTTGGATAAAGTTGCATTAATTGGGGTCGCATTTCGTAAATGTTTTCTTTAATTGAAGGGTTACATATAAACTTTCCAAAATTATAAGAGCAAGTTTGCCCCGGGTCGGTGACAAAATTAATAAAAGTTACTGCCAAGAAATGAGTATTATCACATTGCCTAAGTCTCGCAATGGATAATTCTAATTTCTCTTGAATATCTCGTTGGTCTTCAGGAGAAGCCTTTTCAGGAAAGTTAATAAAGGAAACCCCAATCATATCTTCTCGTCCCATTAGATTCATTGTATTTCTGAGTTGCCGATTGGCTTTCCGTATAATTCTCCTTGAGTTTGCTTTCATATTTTGCATCATGACATTACTTTCCGCGCCCGTTAGCGCCAGATGCCATTTTATCTGAAGTACCAGCCCTGGACAGTAGTAAACCACTTACACGCCAGCCGAACCATGGAGGGTTGGCTGGTCGGCTTACTCTTTTTTCTTTAACTGTCTTATAAAGTCCGTTTTCAAATCGAATACTTCACTAACTGGAATAATTTTTCGATGACTTTCAATTACAGAACCCTGCTCTGTCCACAAAAAAGGATAGAATGCAAAACATGAATCCCCATGCAAATCTTTTATATCTTCTTTCCACGAAGGCCAACGTAAATCTTGATAAAAATCGGATAATTTTGAAGTAAGTGACCATCTAAAAAAGTCTGTAAATCCGATTTGAAGTGGTTCCCATTCTAGATTATCAGGAGCCCAATAGTACATCGATTTGATATCTTCACCAAATACTCCCGCATTAATTGCAAAAAAACCTCCTACCGCATCATCTGCCACTAATAAAAAGCCTTCTGCACGTCCATCATTCCATTCTGGGAGAATTCTGGAAAGTTTATTATGCCCTGAACCTAAAAAACGAAGCCATCCATGATTAATTATTATTCCGCCCGTATCATATATAATCGCACCCATTGTAGACCCTGTTGAAACTTGAGTTTTATATAAAGCATCCTCTCGATTTATAGAAGGAGGGAGGATATTATAATCATTTTCAGCTTCTTTAACCCATTTATTAATTAATTCAATTCCTGGGTTATCAGTATTTATTAGTTCAGAGAGTGTTCTCATTGGTTTCCTTTCATCTGCTTTTTATAAGGCCATGCCCACGGACGGGCTGGCCATGCGGGCTGGTATTTTAGATAACTACTGCATTTGTGAAACATTTCGTCTATGATACATATTTTAAAATCTAAAACGAAATAAAAAAATTCCCCCTAAACAAAATCCTCTTTTATTTTTTCTCTGGTTTCCGTATTTTCCCTGCCCTTTAAAACTAAAACTTCATTTTCGAAGGGCGGGGACCAAAGACATCGAAAATAGCAAGGAATTCATCGCAAGCCTGGCGGATTTTATGCAGGGCAGTATGGACTTTTCCAATTATTTATATCATGAAATTGTTATGTCTTTTTTAGGTACCGCCGTGATATAAATAATGAATAGGATTTGAAAGAGGGATGTATTTGAGGGAGCATAAAGTCGTGAAGACCTTTGATGATAGACGCGCCTGGGAGATGATGGTTGAAATGGCCGGCCGGGGTATCAGGCCTGTTGGCAGCTTTGGGCACCGTGAATCCATCGGCATCTTGTACGAAAAAATGCAGCAGTATTCCGAGAAGGTATTCCTGCAGAAATTCATTCTCCCCGATTTCCGGGGGAAGGATTTAGAATGCGCCAACATTTGCAGTTTGGTGGCGGGGCGGGACCGAAGAAAAACCGTTTTACTGGGGACGCATTTTGATACCCGTTGGACTGCTGACCGGGAAAAGGATCCGGCGCTTAAAACAATGCCCATCCCCGGAGTAAATGACGGGACCAGCGGGGTGGCCGTCATTCTGGAACTGATGCGCGCCTTTCAACAGTCACCGCCAAATTTTAATGTTTTGTGCGTCCTGTTCGATGCCGAGGATGTCGGCTTCATCGACGGCTTCAGATTTGGAGAAGGAGCCTATCATTTTGTGGACCACCTGGTGATGAAGCTAGAGCTGGCAATCATCATTGACATGATCGCCGGTCGGGGTATGCGGATCAATCTGGATAATAACTCATTATTGTCGGAGGTATCCACCTGGACCATTAACCGGATCTTAGATATCGGCCGAAAAAAAGGGTATCCGGCTTTTTTTAACAACCGTTCCACCGAGCTGGAGTCCGACCACACGCCCTTTTATCAAAGGAATATACCGGCATTAATCCTAATGGACATTTTTTATCCGGAGTGGCACACCCACCGGGATACTTTGGAAAGCTGCTGTCAAGAGTCTCT
>JAEZKW010000291.1 GCA_023415375.1 Bacillota bacterium | reverse complement strand
ACGGTTCCCATGGTGATCAATTTATAAACCATCACTTGATTTCGTTGGCCCATACGATGTACTCTATCCGTAGCTTGATTTTCCGCCATCGGGTTCCACCAGGGATCAACGTGAATTACGATATCGGCGGATGTCAGATTGATGCCTAAACCTCCAGCCTTAAGACTAATCAAAAAAATAGGAATTTCCGGGGTTTCGTTAAATCGGTTAATCCGCTCCATGCGGTCCCGGGTGGAGCCATCCAAATATTCATAGCGGATTTTTTCGGCCAGAAATTTAGCCTCGATTAACTTTAACATCTTAACAAATTGACTAAAAATGACGATCTTATGGCCGGCATCGATGGCTTGATAAATTAATTCCATCAATGCTTCCAGTTTTCCGGAATCGACAGAGGGGTCGCTGTCCGGCAGGACCAGCTTTGGATGATTACAAACCTGGCGCAGTTTAGTTAAGGCTGCTAAGACCGTGATGTGTGAATTTGCAAACCCTCGGTTGGACACGGCCTGAATAATTTCTTCCTTTAATTGGGAGAGGATTGTATGATAGGTGTCCTCTTGAAGTTTGGTCATAAAGACATTTTGAATCGTGGTAATCTTTTCCGGAAGTTCGGTTAAAACTTCTTCTTTGCGGCGGCGCAGAATGAAAGGGGCGACTTTTTGGCGCAGCTTATGTAGGCCCGTTTGATCACCGGGTGTCTTTCGGAGGGGAGTGACATATTTCGCGGTAAATTTAGGCTGGGTATCCAAATAGCCCGGCATAAGAAAGTCAAAAATTGACCACAACTCATCAAGCCCGTTTTCGATCGGAGTGCCGGTCATGACTAGACGATGGTCGGCTTTGATTCGTTTGACTTCCCGGGCCCGGAGGGTCAAATGGTTTTTAATATGCTGGGCTTCATCGAGAATGCAATAATTAAAAAGGTATTCCTGCAAACTTTGGCCATCCCGGGCGAGGATATCATAAGTGGTAATAATAATTTCCTGTTTTGCAAAGGAGGTTCTCATCATAGACCGTTCTTCAGGTACTCCATGATAGACCAGGCGGGAAGTACCGGGATAAAATTTATCAATTTCAGCAGCCCAGTTGTAAATCAGGCTCCGAGGGCAAACGACCAGGTGGGGTTTAGTGGTTGCACGCTCGCGCGTCAAACTTTTCAGTAAAGTTAAAACCTGGAGGGTTTTGCCAAGTCCCATATCATCGGCTAGAATTCCATTAAACCGGTATTTATGTAAAAAACGCAGCCAGTTGAAGCCTTCTTTTTGGTAAGACCGTAAGGTACCAACCAGTGTTTCAGGAACTTGGCAATCTTCCACCAGCTGTTTACGTTTAATATCTGAATCGAACTGTTGATACAGCTCATTCCCTTGAATGGTGATTCCTTGTTCCTTGAGAAACTGACGGTAAAACATCAAGTTATATAATTCAGCCTGAAGTTGCTCCTGATTGCCAGCTTTTTTCGGCAGTTCTTTTTCAAGTCGCTCCGGGATGTTCTCATCAATCAGGAAAATCTGCTGGCCATCCTGGATATATTGGGCGCCTTCGGCTGTCCGACGCATCATCTTCAGGATTTCCTGGTGGGTATAAGTCTTGCCGCCTAAATTATAATAGATTTTAAATTCAAACCAATTGATGGTATCATCGATGTTTAGTTCGACAACCGGTACTAACGGTAGTGGGGCTATTTTAAGTTCTTGAAAGCTTGGGCTGGCAACTAGTTGCCACTCAGGAGGGATTTCGCTGAGACCGCTTTTCATAAATTGAATCATATGGCCAGTATCTTTAATGGTAAGCCCTTCAGGTGAAACTTTAAAATTGTAATACTCTAGAAAATCGACAAAGCGCTGCAAGGCAGCTGGATCAACCGTTGTCCACCCGCGAGGATTTTCCTCCAAACGGTGGTAAGTTGGTTCTGCAGAAGCCAGTTGTAAACTTTCCTTATCGTCATAAATTTGCTCTTTGATTTGGATTTGGGGATGGCAAATAATTTGCTCCCCGTTATAATCGAAATCCAGGCGGATTTGGGGTGAAATCAAATTTAATTGTTGATTGGTTAATTCTTGCGGCAGTGTACAATCCATCTTTTGCTGCAACTTGGGCAAGATTTCAAATAGAAAAGCTCCCAGCTTTGAAGATGGAATTTCAAAATCAGAGGGAATTTCTTTGGCAGCCCGGTTTTCAATCAGATGAAGTACATTGCCTTTTACCAGACAATCCAGATCGGGATGATAAAAGCCATCAGCCAAAAGCTCGGAGTCATCGACAGTCATTTTTAGATGGCGCTCATTACCGCTGAAAATCAATCTCGGTCTCAATACCGTCCCCAAAGCCAGGGGTTTTGGGGCAGATTCATCCAGCATAACCTCACGGCTGGATAATAAAGTAATAATAAAATCTAGATTTTCGCGGGATTTAGCGAAAAAAATCTGCCTTTTTTCAGGTGTTTTCCGGGTGTAAATTTTTTGCAGATGTTCAAGAACAAGGCGGTCAAATTGGTGAAAGTTTCGTAGTAGCCTTTCTGATAAATAAGAATTGGTATTCTCATGGTCCATTTCATCAATGAGCGTTTTTAGAGCTTCCTGTTGAGAAGGATTGCCGATTAACTGCAGCCGGAAATTAGCACCTGCAATTTTTTGCAAGCCTTTTATTTCATATTTAAGAACTTCCACCGGCCGGGTTTCCCCAAAAGTGAATTGCTTTAAAGAATCGAAACCCGTAATTTTAGCGGTTTGTTTACTTTCGTAGGGGGCCAAATCATAATATTCCTCATGGATAAACTTATATAAAACAGCCACTTCATGTTTACACAGGGTGTTCCAGGAATAAGGACAAGAACAGAAACTATCGATCTTGAGTTGGTTGTGCAAGATGCGGACTGTTATCTTAATGACATAACTTTTGGTTCCCTGAACAACGGCTTGGATCCGGTGAATATTGTTTTCGAGGGGAGTAACCGAAAATTGGCGAATGCGGTCTCCTGTATAATAAGCAACTCCTTTTTGATAGAGCTGTTCTCCAACCCGGGTTTTCAAATTTTCTAGTAGCAAAGAAATCACCTGATCTATTATAGCACAATCTATTAATATTTAAGGCATGAATCATCTAAGTCGAATAAATCCTTGATATCTTCCCAAGCCAAACTGTTCACCGGATCGCCCTGATTTTGAATAATGGAGTCAAAAATTTCTTTTTTTCGGCTTTGTAATTGTAACAATTTTTCCTCAACAGTGCCGATGGTGATCAGCTTGTAAACCATAACTTGTTTTTGCTGCCCGATTCGATGGACCCGATCGGTGGCTTGCTCTTCTACCATCGGATTCCACCATGGGTCGGCATGAATGACGGTATCGGCGGCGGTGAGATTGATTCCGACACCGCCGGCTTTTAGACTGATTAGGAAAATGGGTATTTCAGGTGTATTGTTGAAACATTGAATCCGCTCCATGCGGTCGGAAGTTAAACCATCCAGGTAGACATAGTTGATTCCGGCCTGTTCTAATTTATCTCCTATTAATTTGAGCATCCTCACAAATTGGCTGAAAACGACGATTTTATGACGGGCCGGACCATGACCATCTACCGCTTCATTAATTAATTCCATTAGAGCATCGATTTTCCCTGATTCAGACTCTATACCGACTTCTGGCAGGACCAAACTGGGATGATCACATATTTGACGTAACTTGGTGAGGGCAGATAATACCTTAATCCTGGATTTTTCCAATCCCACATTCGCAATGGAATTGATAATTGATTGCTTTACTTCCTTTAGTATTGTACGGTAAGCATCTTCCTGTAATTGAGACATGAGAACATTCCGGATCATGTTGACTTTGGGTGGGAGATCGGAAAGCACGGTTGCTTTCTCGCGTCTCAGGATGAATGGGGCGATTTTTTGCCTTAAAATCGCTAGTGCTTTGGGATCAGATTTTTTGGCTGTTTCAATATATTTAGTTTTAAACTGATTCTGACTCTCCAGATAATCCGGCATTACGAAGTCGAATAAAGACCATAAATCTTCTAAACTGTTTTCTATCGGAGTGCCGGTTAAAACCAGCCGGAAATAGGACTTGATTTTTTTACATTCTCTTGCTCTGTCGGTCCGGTAATTTTTAATATTTTGCGCTTCATCCAAAATACAACAATAAAATGGATAACCGGTTAGAAACTCGATGTCGTTAACGATAATATCGTAAGTGGTAATAATGATTTCCTGGTCATCAAAAGAAGCACGCAACGCCATGCGGCTGTCTGGTGGGCCATAATACACCAGGCAGCTTGTTCCCGGATAGAATTTTTCGGTCTCGGCTGCCCAGTTGTAAATAAGACTTCGTGGGCAAATTACCAGAGTAGGGCCTTTTCCGATGGTACTTTTAATTAGCGTTAATACCTGAATGGTTTTTCCGAGGCCCATATCATCGGCTAAAATACCACCGAAATGATATTGGTGTAAAAAGCGCAACCAGTAATAACCCTCTTTTTGGTAGGGCCGTAACTCTCCCTGCAAATTATCGGGTAATGGGTAAGCGACAATGGGATGGTCATGACTAATTTCAGTTTCAAATTGGTTGTAAAGGGTATTACCCTGAATGGTGATACCTTGATCCTGCAATAATTGGCGCAAATAAGGCAAATTGTAAAATTTTTCTCGAAACGGTCCGGCTTTTTCCGTATTCCGGGTGAAAACCTGCTTCAAAAAATCGCTTTTGGTTGTTTCGGCAATATAAAACCATTGTTCGCCAGATTTTATAAAGTTGCCATCAGCGGTTTTTTCCAGCATGCGCAGGATTTCCTGATGACTGTATGTAGCCCCGCCCAAATTATAGTAAATCTGCAAATCAAACCAGTTGATATCCGATTCCATATCAATTTTAACTTGAGGTTCCAGGGCAAGGGGAGTGATTTTAAAATTCTTGAAAGCTACATCGGTGGTTACCTGCCAGTCACCGGGCAATTGTTCCAATCCACCCAGCATGAACTTTAATAGCGGGCCTTGTTCGCAGATTTGCCATGCCCCGTCTTCGTATTTAAATTTGTTGCGCTCCAGAAAATGAATCAATTCCTGGAGGGGCTGGCGGTTGACAATTGACCATTGTTTCGGATCCATGACTGAACGTTCGTAACGAAATTCTCCGCTTAAAATCCCCCAGCAATCTTGGTTTTTATAAATTTGCTGATATATTTTAACCACAGGGCTGCAAAGGATGCAGTTTGGGTCTTCCCGGTAAGATAAATTGAGGGAAATTTCCGGCTCATGAAGTTTGAGAGTTTGCAGCTTGAAGTCCGGTCCCAATTCCAAATGAATCTTTTCACCAAGCTGGGGTAAAATTTCAAAAAGAACTTCACCAAGTTGCTCAGGCTCGATCACGATTTCACCGGGGAGTTTATCTAAACCGCCGGTTTCGATAAGATGGAAGGTGTCACCGGCTAATACGAAATGTAAATCCTGATTCACAGTCCCCATAAATTCGAATTCATTTAAGTCAAAATCAAAATGTAAGCAGCTTTCCGAGCCGCCCAAGGATACGCGTGGTTTTAATGTTTCACCCAATTTTAAATGTTGTCCCTCGTTATTGACAGCTTGGTTATTTCGGATGAGGGAAATTATCAACTGCAGGCTGGCCACAGATTGTGGTAAGGAGATGGTTTTAAGTTCCGGGTCTTTACTGGAAAAATTATTCTCCAAATAGTTCAATGCCAAATAATCAAAACTGTTTAAGTCTTTGAGGAGAAGGTCCCTTTGACGTGAGCTGTAATTTACGTTTCCCAGACATTCAATTAATTGGGGTAGGGAATCTTGATTATGGTCGGTAGTGGCCAGTTCCAATTCAAAACAATTTCCAGGAGTATTTAGCCCTTTGATTTTATAGAAAAGGGTTTTATGATTTTTCTCAAAACGAAGGGACTTCAATTGATCGATGCCTTGGGAGGTAGCCGGTTTTATTTTTGCAGGATTCAGTTTGGGAAGATCATTGGCCAAAAACCGATAAATTACGGCTACGGCATGTTCACAGAGATTACCGCCGGTGGATGTACAAGTACAATAGTGTCTGATTTTAAATTGATTGGTGGATAAGTCCAAGTTGACATCAACACCATAGACACTTTTGTCTTTGACAATGGCCTTAAGTTGATAATGGCCGTTTTGTTCGGTAAATGAGTAAGGCTTGATATTGCCGGATTTATAAATGGAGACAGCTTTTTCAAAAATAATTTCGCCTGCGCTCGCTTCGAGTTTTTCCATTAACATTGGGAGATCTCCGTTTCAATCGAAAACTTTTATAAGTTATTTTTCATAACAACATCAATCTTTTTTAAGAAAGTCGCCGACCAGTTTGCGCATGCGCTCTTCATCATCAGCAATCATAATCGATTTTTGATTGTTCATGGTTATCATCCTTATGTGTTATTCATGCCGTAAAGCTTCAATGGGGTGCAATCCGGCTGCCTTATAAGCTGGGTATCCACCGAAAAACAGTCCCACCAGAATCGAAAAGCCGAAAGAAACCAGGATAGAAGTAGGGGAAACAACAGTGGGCCAACCAGAGAACTTCGAAATAACCACTGCAAACAGCCAGCCAAGAGAGATCCCGATAAGGCCACCGATTAAACTTAAAGAGACGGCTTCGATAAGGAATAATCCCAATATTTCATTTTTTTGGGCCCCGATGGCTTTGCGGATTCCGATTTCTTTAATACGCTCGGTGACCGAAACCAGCATAATATTCATGATTCCGATGCCGCCGACCAGCAAAGAAACTGCAGCGATACCAGCCAGTAGTAGAGTAAAGGTTTTTGAAGTCTCCTGCATCGTCGATAAAACCTCGGCTTGGTTTCGTACAGTAAATTTATTGGCATCTTTAAACTTCTGCATTAATGCATCATTAACATCATTATACACTGTATCGACATTGCTGGGATCATCAGCTTGAATATAAACAGTATCCACGTTTTGATTGCCGTTAATCCTTTGTTGGGCTGTAGTAATTGGAACAATTATCAAATTATCGCTGTTCGTAAAACCGCTTTGACCCTTTTCTTTCAGTACGCCGATAATCTGGAACCGTACCACTCCTACACTAATATCTTGACCCAATGGATCGGAATTGGGGAAGAGCTGTTGCGCGACGTAAGAACCGATGACCGCCACCCTTCTGCGCCGGCTGACTTCAGATTCATCAAAGGTTCGGCCTTCATTGGTTTGATAATTGCGCATTTTGAAATAAGGAATGGTGCATCCGGTTATCGAACTGCTCATACTGTTGGCTCCGACTCTTACGGTCATGTTGCTTCTGGCCTCCGGAGCAATCTCGGCAATATGGAAAGAAGAGTCCGCTATAGTGGGTAGGATATCGTTGGTCAATGGCTTACCGCCACCGAATGATCCGCCGCGGCGGTTGCCCATTCCTGGAAAAACCATGATTAGATTGGACCCCATGGCTGTGATATTCTTGGTGACTTGTTGCTGGGCTCCCTGGCCTAAGGCGACCATATCGATAACGGCCGCTACTCCAATAATCACTCCCAGCATGGTCAGAATCGAACGGATTTTATTGGCATATAGATTTTTTACAGCCATTAACACATTTTCTGAAACTTTCATGCCGGCACCCCTTTTTGGATAATACTTTGCTTTATGGCTTCATCAGTCACGATTTTACCGTCGAAAAAGCGGATCACTCTTTGAGTAAAAGCGGCAATATCGTTCTCATGGGTTACCAGTACAACCGTCATTCCTTTGCTGTGTAACTCCTGAAAAATGGCCATGATTTCCACACTGGATTTGGAGTCCAGATTGCCGGTGGGTTCATCGGCCAGCAACAGTTTGGGATTGTTCACCAAAGCCCGGGCGATGGCCACCCTTTGCTGCTGACCGCCGGATAACTCCCGGGGTTTATGATGGATTCTTTTTTCAAGTCCCATTTTTGTTAAAGACTCCACAGCTCGGATATGGCGTTCGGCGGCGCCGAATCCGGCATAAACGAGAGGTAGCTCCACATTCTGGAGTGCAGTCAGGTTGGGCAATAAATTGAAAGACTGAAATACAAATCCTAATTTCTGGTTGCGCAATATGGCTTGTTCATATTCGCTCAATTGGGCGACTTCCCTTCCATCAAGGAGGTAAGAACCCGATGTGGGTTGATCCAAACAGCCGATGATATTCATGGTTGTTGATTTACCCGATCCGGAGGGGCCCATAATCGCCACCATTTCCCCCTCGTTAACCGTAAATGATACATCGTTAAGGGCCCGTACCTCAACATCGCCCATCTGATAAATTTTATAAATGTTTTTAAAGGATATCATATCGCTACACCTCACATACGTGGGCCGCCCATACGCGGGCCGCCCATCCCTGGGGCACCCATGCCGCCGCTTCTATTTTTATTTGAATTGTTATTAGCATTATTGAACTGAGTTTTTGGGATTGCGACTTGCTCACCTTCTGCCAGTCCGGAAAGGATCTCAACGTATTTATCGGATTGAAATCCCAAGCTGACTTTGGTAGGTATTAATTTTCCTTGCTTGATTACTTTTACGATGTTCTCACCGTTTACTTGGGTCACAGCCCGAAGGGGTACGGCCAGGACATTCCGGTGAGAATTCACCATAATTGTTACATCAACAGTCATGCCGGATTTTAAAAGGTTGCCAACATTAACAGCAGACGGTCTTTTAAAATCAGTTTGGGGTTTTGTACTTTGGGAGTTGAAATTCCTTTGAGCCCCGGCTGAAGAATTTCTAAAATGGGAAGAGCCTTTCTCTTTCTGATTCGTATCAGGGGAACCGGTAAACGGTTTGATATCGACTGGAAATGTAACAACATTTGAACTGGTGGTACCGGTGCTTCCAAAGGAAGTTACGATCCCGGGTATCTCGGTCCGGTTTTCATCATTGGCTGTAATAAAAGCCCTTTGACCTGTTTTAATTTGACTGATATCGCCCTGATCGACATCGGCTTCAACCCTGATGGCGCTGGCACCACCCAAAGTTAAAAGTTCATCGGTGGTTGAGACAGATTGGGCCTCTTTGACATTAATCCAGGAAACTTCAGCATCAAAGGGAGCTTTAATGACAATTTCGTTGTTATCGTTGACGCCGTTCTTGGTTAATGATTCTATCTTGAGGGTATATTCACTGACTTGGGCTTGATATTGCTGAACTGATTTCTGAGCGCTCTCCAACTCATCAATGGTGGTTCCCTGGATTTTATAAAGGGTTTGCTGCCGTACCAAAGCATTTTGGGCTGCAATTAAATTGTTTTTGGCTTGTTCCAGTGATGATTTGTAACCTGCGGCGTAATTGATGACATCTGCGTCTTTCATTTGCAGTAACAGCAGGGGGTCGCCTGTATGAACCGCTTGGCCGGGTTTTGCCAATAACTCTTTGACCGTTGCGCTATAGGGCGAATAGAGAGCGGCATTTTTTTCGGTGGTAACATCTCCGGTGGCATCTACCTTTTCGCTGAGATCCATCCGTTTTGCTTCGATGGTGTCATATAATCCCGAAGTATTAGCTTGTTCCGCTTTATGAAAATGTTTCACCATAAACCAGACAACCGCCACGGCCAATACTAAAATGATGGCGGCTATGACAGGCAGATTATTTTGCTTGTTTTTCATCTTTTTTTTCCTCCAATGCAGCTTGAGTAGTTTGAGAGTCAAAGGGATAAAGTTCGCCGGTTACTTTTTTAAGTTTTTGTAAAGCCAGAATATAATCATAGCTGGATTTGAGAGCGGTAACCCTGGCTGTTAGCTCGTTTTGCATGGCTTCATAATAATCGGAGTAAGTAATCGCATGGAGTTTAGCCTGAAGGGCTTTGATTTCCAAGTCTTTCTGATAATATGCCAAAGCTTTTTGGTCGACCTGATGTTGTTTGACTGCCAATTGATAATCGGCCAATGTTTGTTGCACTTCCAGCGCGATATCATTACGGTCTTTTTCAAGGGCCAGTTTGGTATTTTCAAGGCTGTACATATCTTGTTTGGCCGTGTTGGCTTTACCGCCGCAGTCAAGACTCCAACTTAATTTTAATGTAAAATACCGGTTTTCGTTACCAAAATAACTGGTGCTGCTATTATTCAAGATGTCTCTTTGGGTCGATTGGCTTGAATCGCTGCTATATGCATCAAGCCAGGAAAAATCACCGCTTAGAAATTCATAACTCAGGCCAAATGAGTTATTTTCCCCACGGTTGTTATAACTTAGGGAGACGGTGGGCAACTGATCGTTTTTGGCCTGGGCCCATGTCCGTTTGGCTTTTTTGATATTGATTTCATCTTTTTGGATTTCCAATCTTCTTTGAACGGCTTTTTGCTGGAGAGAGGACAGTTCTTGTTCTATTTCCGCTGCATTGGGAACTTCCTGCGAGATTTGGAGATTGGACAAATCTTTAACACCCATTTGATTGGCCAGGCTCTTTAAGGCAATCTCCAAGTCTGAGCGGCCTTTATCAAGGTTGAACTCGGCTTGATTCAGGTAATTTTCAATTTTGAGTTGGTCCGGCTTGGTGATAACGCCTAAACTCAATTGGGTTTTGGCCAATTCATTGGTGGCCTTGTATTGATCAACAGCTTTTTGATATTGTTCGACCAACTTTTGGTTTTTCAAAACGGTAAGAAAATCATTATAAGTATCATAAATTACTTGGGCGGCATCAATTTGTAATTGAGCCTCCGCAGTAACTTGTTCCCACATGGCCGCTTCAATATCCGTTTCAATTTTCTGACCGTAAAGGTTGAATCTGGTGGGTATGGTTTCCTGGACAACGATTTGATAGCTCTTTGGATAAGTTTCATTACTGGTGTTGTATTGGTACTCCCCTTCAACGGTAGCGGTAGGGAAAATATCCAAAGCTGCCTTTTTTACGGCCAGTTTGTATTTTTCCAAGGTATTTAGATCTGTTTTGATAGTATAATCAGCTTTGAGTGACAGTTCTATGGCTTTACTCAGAGTTAATGTTTCAGTTTGTGCAAAGGTGGTCAAACCTGGTGCCAGGATATTGATAAGCAAAAAGGTGGCTAACCAGCTCCACTTCAATTTTAACTTATGTTCCAAAATTATCCCCACTTTACGCTTTATTTTCATTAATATATGAAGAGCACTCACCTTAAACAAGTAGTTTTCAAAATAAGATTCGTCCACTTAAAGATTTAAAGTATTTCGAGAACGAATGGTTCAATCCTTTTGGGGATTCGATACATTCTTTTGGTGGATCGATTCCTCGCCTCCTTCATATTTTAATGTCTTATATATCATAATTGAAAAATGTGTACTTTTTGTGGACGTAAAGTGTAGATGTTGTGATATTTATTTCATATTGCGGCAAGCCGTAATTTAAAATTGTCCCCAAAGTTTGCTAAAAAAGCAAACTTTTTAAGGACAATTATATATCTATTTAAGGACAATTATATATCTATTTTGGGAGTTTTCTTGACAGTCACCACTTGAATCTGTTTTAATTAATTAAAGATAATTTGATCGATGGAGGTTTATAATGATTGAATTGCGAAATAAGGTTTACTTAATCCATGGAAAATTCCTCATCGAGGATAAAACCGGCTTAACCTTGGATGAGATAAATAACACCATTGCCAAAGAGGGAATTTCTCCTCTAACGGCCGGGGCGCTTGAACCGGAAGCTGCAAAAACGGCTACCATTGCGCATCAAATTCTTAGTAAACATAATACGAATACCAATTTGCAAGACCTTAAGTTACGATTTGACGCTTTGGCATCTCATGACATTACTTATGTTGGAATTGTTCAAACAGCCAGGGCCAGCGGTCTGAAAGAATTTCCTGTTCCTTATGTACTCACCAACTGTCATAACAGTTTATGTGCTGTAGGGGGTACTATCAACGAGGATGACCACATCTTTGGTCTTTCAGCTGCCCAGAAATACGGTGGAATTTTTGTTCCGGCGCATCAAGCAGTCATTCATCAATATATGCGGGAAATGATGTCCGGCTGCGGAAAAATGATTTTAGGATCTGATAGCCATACCCGTTATGGCGCTTTAGGAACCATGGCCATAGGTGAGGGCGGACCGGAGCTGGTTAAACAGTTATTAAAGAAAACTTACGATATTCCATATCCGGAAGTTATCGCAGTTTTTTTGGAAGGGCGACCCGGGAAAGGGGTTGGCCCTCAGGATGTGGCCCTAGCAATCATCAAAGCTGTTTTCGAGAACGGTTTTGTCAAAAATAAAGTTTTGGAGTTTGTAGGACCCGGGATCAGCAACCTTTCAGTGGATTTCCGGAATGGCATTGATGTAATGACCACCGAAACAACATGTTTGTCCTCAATCTGGTGCACCGATGAGCGGGTCCGTGAGTACTATCAAATTCATGGCCGGCCGGAAGAATATAGCCGATTAGAGCCCGGTCCGGTTGCCTATTATAGTGGTCTCGTAAAAGTTGACTTAAGTAAAGTTGAGCCGATGATTGCCTTACCATTTCATCCCAGCAATGTGTATTCCATAAACGAGTTGAATCAAAATGCCAAAGACATTCTGGCTAAAGTTGAAGCAGAAGGCAAACAGCAACTTGAGAATCCCAAGATTGATTTTCGTTTGACAAACAAAGTCATTAACGGTCGTTTACGGATGGATCAAGGAGTCGTAGCCGGCTGTGCCGGCGGCACTTTTGAAAACATCGTGGAGATGGCTGCGATAATAAAAGGGAAATCTACCGGTAATGGTGAGTTTTGGCTGAGTACTTATCCGGCCAGTCAACCGGTATATTTAGAAATTATTAAAAATGGTGTGGCCGAAGCATTATTGACCGCCGGGGTTACGATTCGCTCGGCCTTCTGCGGTCCCTGTTTCGGGGCCGGTGATGTCCCTGCCAATAATGCTATTAGTGCCCGTCATACCACTCGTAATTTTCCAAACCGCGAGGGTTCGAAACCGGGTAATGGTCAAGTATCTTCGGTAGCATTGATGGATGCCCGATCGATCGCTGCCACCGCAGCTAACGGGGGGATCCTTACTGCAGCCACTGAGGTTGATTATGGGCCGGTGGAAGTGGCCTACACTTTTAATCACCAGGTATATGATAATCGCGTTTATCAGGGATTTGGCAAACCCCAGGCAGAGTTAGAATTGAAATTCGGTCCCAATATTGCGGATTGGCCCAAAATGAGTGCGCTGCCGCAAAATTTATTGTTGCAACTTACATCGGTAATCCATGATCCGGTGACAACCACCGACGAATTAATACCTTCTGGGGAAACATCGTCGTACAGGTCCAATCCTTTAAAACTGGCTGAATTTACTTTATCTCGTAAAGATCCCCGTTATGTGGAAAAAGCGAAAGCGATTCAGAAGATGGAAAATGAAAGAATACGTTTATTAACTGAAGGGAAAATAAGTGAGCCGCTTTCGACAGCTTTAGGTTCTCTATTCGTACCACTTCTTGATGAAGAAAATCCGGCGGCAGAGAAAGTACATCAACTATTAAGCAATACCGGAATCGGCAGTGTTATCTTTGCAGTTAAACCCGGCGATGGTTCGGCCCGTGAACAAGCTGCCTCCTGTCAAAAAGTCTTGGGCGGCAGAGCGAATATTGCCATTGAATATGCCACCAAACGGTATCGTAGTAATTTAATCAATTGGGGTATGTTGCCCTTCACAGTGGATAAGGATTTAGAGGCTCAATTCAAAGTGGACCAATTTGTTTATATCCCGGGGATCCGCGAGGCTGTTGAGAAGGCCCTCGTCGAAATCCCGGCCTACATTATCCATTCTCAAGGGAAGACGGAAATAAAGTTGAAACTGGCCAACCTAACCCCTGATGAGCGGGAAATCATTTTGGCGGGCTGCTTAATCAATTATTATGCAAAACATTAAGTATTTTACGAGGTGATTTGGATGATTTTCGGTAATTTGCAAAATTTGGCCCAAGATCGGAGAGCCCTTGCCGGGCCGCTGGTAAAAGGTTTGGAGTATCTCAAAAATACGGATTTCGAAAAGCTTCCGGTTGGCCGCTATGAGATTGATGGGGAAAAGATTTATGCGATGGTGCAGGAGTACCAAACTTCGCCCCGGGAAAAACGGAAGGCTGAAGCGCATCGTAAATATATCGATATTCAATACGTATATCAGGGTGTTGAAGTGGTGGGCTATAGTTTGACAGACACCAAAAGTGTAATTTCCGAGGATTTGTTAGCGGAAAAAGACGCGGTTTTTTATGGGACGGTCGAAGGTGAAAGAGATCTGATTTTAAGCGCCGGACGGTTCGCCATCTTTTTTCCAACCGATATTCATCGGCCCGGTTGCAACTTTGAGAAGGAACAT
>JAEZKW010000176.1 GCA_023415375.1 Bacillota bacterium | reverse complement strand
TTTTTAATATAGACAAGGTTCCTATCCGGGTCTGAGTTTGATAATTACCGATGGGAAGTTCTCAGCGGATTGTAAATGAGGAGGTTTTATTGATGAAGAAGCGTTTTTTAATTGTTATTTTGGCCATTGCGGTGGCGGTAACACCCATGATGGCATTTGCCGCGAATGAGTCGCCAAAACAGCCCCAAGTAGAAGTTTTAACTTTGGATCAATGTTTGCAAATTGCTTATCAAAACAGTAAACAACTTCAATCACAAGAAAAGAGTGTTGCAATAGCCAAGGAAACAGTTCGTTCGGCAGAGGCTGGATTATTTCCGACTATAGGTTATACACTTGGAGCAGCAAAATATGAAAAGGGAACCGCAAAGACCGGGAACTCAACTGAAGGTTCCAGCGGAGAAATATCGGTTTCCCAAAATTTATATACCGGGGGAATGGTAACTAGCGGCATTAAATTGGCTAAACTTGGTTTTAATAATGCCCTTGAAGTTCAAAGGAAAACGAAACAACAACTGACTTATGATGTTAAGTCCTCTTATTATCAAGCTTGGCTGGCCAAAGAAGTGGTAGCAGTCCAGCAGGCATCCTATGATAATTTGAATCGTCATTATCAGCAAGTAAAAATCTTTTTTCAAGCGGGAACGAAATCACGGTATGACTTACTCCAAGCAGAAGTAAACTATCAAAGCGTTAAACCCCAATTAATTCAGGCTCAAAACAATTTGGTGCTGGTTAAATTAAAATTGGCAACCACTATCGGGATAGATAAAGATCGTCAATTTGATTTAGGCGATGAACCATCCACAGTTCAACTTCCGGAAAAAGCGGAAATTTCTTTACAAAATATGTTGGATCAAGCCTATAAAGACCGATCGGAACTACGCCAGTTACAAATTGCTAATGAAATTAATCGAGTTCAAATCCAAATGGATCAGGCCGGCTATAAACCTAAAGTGAATTTGACCGGGGCTTATAACGGTGCTAGCGGCGATTACAATCCTAGTGATTGGCAAAAATATTGGAGCCTTACTCTCGGAATCCAGGGAAATTTTTTCGATGGTTTTAAAACCCAAGCAACAGTAGCTAAAGATAAGGAAACGCAAGCTAAAGCATTAATTGATGAATCATATCAAAAGGATAACATCCGCTTGGATGTCCAGCAATCCATTCAGACTATTGGGGCCGACCTGGAGACCATCGCCTCAAGCCAGGCCAATGTTACCCTTAACAAGGAAAATTTGCGTTTGACTCAAACCCGGTTTGGCGCCGGGATGTCCACTACCATGGATATCATGGATGCCGAATTGTCGCTTGACAAGGCATCAACCAGCTATTACAGCAGTATATCTGATTATTTAACCGCCTTAGCCAAGCTCGATTTGGCAGTAGGGAAGGATAATTAAGATTACAGGAATCTTGATAAATGCAAGTAAAGAGCCGGGGACTCATAAAATGTACCTTATTTAGGGAAGAAAACAGGAAGTCAAGAAGTAAAAAATAATTAAGCTTAGGGACTGTCTCAGAAGTAATTGAGACAGTCCCTATAGATCTAGTTTTTAGTTTTTAAGTAAATTTTTATTGACGAAACCTCAAGTCAGTGATATACTTTCAATAGTTTAAACAAGTAGAAGCCATCCGCTTCTCACCTAAGGACAGAAGTCACTTGGGTTCATAACACCAAAGTTCAATTGGTATTTAAGCGGGTGGATTCACCCGCTTTTTATTTTTTGTAATTCCTGGGCAAGGCCGTTTCTTATTAGTAAGATAGGGCTTTACAGTGAATTGTTTACTTGGCTTAAACTGTTGCCAAGTACATTTTGGGAGGTGGCTGTTAATTAGTAACGAGTTGCGAATTAATGAGGAGATCCGGGCCAAGGAGATCCGGGTCGTTAGCTCCGATGGGGAACAATTGGGGATTATGTTGGTTAAGGATGCTTTGAAGATATCTCTTGAGAAAGAGCTTGACTTGGTTGAAGTTGCGCCAACTGCTAAACCGCCTGTTTGTCGCATTATGGATTATGGAAAATACCGTTACGAGCAGAGTAAACGTGAACGGGAAGCCCGTAAAAAGCAAAAAGTTATCGAAGTCAAGGAAATTAGAATGACGCCTAAGATAGAAGACCATGATTTCCAAGTCAAGGTAAAGGCTGCCCAAAAGTTTCTCAAGGATGGCGATAAGGTCAAAGCAATTATTCGTTTCCGTGGCCGGGAGATAGTTCATGCTGACTTAGGGAAAACTCTTCTAAAGCAACTTTTTGAAGGTGTTCAGGAAAATGCCATCATGGAACGGGAACCTAAAATCGAAGGTAAAAATATGATTATGATTTTAGCCTGCAAATCAGAATAGGGAGGAAACGTCTTATGCCAAAAATGAAGACCCATCGTGGGGCCGCTAAACGACTCACAGTGACTGGTAGTGGCAAAGTCAAAAAGAATAGCGCTTTTAAAAGACATCAATTAGAGTCGAAAAGTCCGAAACGTAAACGGGGTTTACGAAAACCAGAGCTTGTCGCTCATGGTGATATGAGAAGAGTCAAGAGAATGTTAGGACTTTAAGCGAAAGCGGTTTCTTCTACAATTCTTCATTCTCAAATATTTGATAGGGGGATTTATCATGCCAAGAGCAAAAGGCGGTTTTACGACCCGCCATCGTCATAAAAAGATTTTAAAGTTTGCCAAAGGCTATCGTGGCTCAAAGAGCAGGATTTTTAGGCCGGCAAATGCTCAAGTTCTTAAATCTTTAGCTTATGCTTTACGGGATCGGCGAGCTAAGAAACGTGATTTTAGAAAACTTTGGATTACCAGGATTAACGCCGCAGCCAGATTGAATGGTATGTCATATAGCACTTTTATTAGCGGCCTTAAGAAAGCTGGAGTTCAGGTTGATCGAAAAATATTGGCTGATTTGGCTGTACATGATGGTGAGGCTTTTAAAGATTTAGTAAGTGTTGCTAAGTCTGATAAATAAGCAATAAATTAGAATGAAAAAAACCCGGGATAACCCGGGTTTTTTGTTACTATTCATTTCTTTGAACATTGCTCTCTGGTAGGGAGAGCCTCCCATAATTGGATATCGACTCGGCGATTGAAACGCCAAGCTGATTCTCGGTGGCCTTTCTTGAACGGGAAATCTTCGCCATATCCAAAAACCATAATGCGAGTGGGGTCAATACCCTTTGCTACCAAATAATTTTTGACAGCTTCAGCTCGTCGAACGGACAAGGCTAAGTTATATTTTTTGGTTCCGCGTTCATCAGTAAAGCCACTAAGGGAAATATATAGTTTCGTATCTGTATTAAGGATTTTTACAGCATCGTCAAGAGCGATACGTTGGTCTTGGCGGATTGTCGATTTGTCAAATCCAAAGAAGATTGAACTTAGCGATTTGTTAAGATCGGCTATCTGGAAAGTCGCATCTTCTTCGGTTTTAGCAACCTCTTCAGCAGGAGCGGCTTGTTCCTCGGCAGGAGCTACTTCTTCAGCAGGAGCGGCTTCTTCCTCGGCAGGAGCTACTTCTTCGGTAGTAGTGGCTTCTTCCTCGGCAGGAGCAACCTCTTCAGCAGGAGCGGCTTCTTCCTCGGAAGGAGCAGCCTCTTCAGCAGGGGCAGCTTGTTCCTCGGCAGGAGCTACTTCTTCAGTAGTAGTGGCTTCTTCCTCGGCAGGAGCAACCTCTCCAGCAGGGGCAGCTTGTTCCTCGGGAGGAGCAACCTCTTCAGCAGGGGCGGCTTCTTCCTCAGCATCTCCAGTGGGAGTTACAGTTTTAGAAGATTCCTCTGCTGCTTTAGTTGAAATCTGTGTATCAGCTGTTGCAGTAACATCAGACTTATCTTGATCAGCCATGAATGTTTTAAAAACTGTATTATCGCCTAAAATGTTACTTGGAACGATATCTTTTTGAATTTCAGCAGCTGCACAAATTTGGAGGGAGAAACAACCAAGGACGATACCGCCTAAAACAAATAAGAATACAAAAAAGAGAATACCTGAAGATCCTTTCTTTGGCACCTAATTCACCTCCATTGATAAATTTTGAATGCATCAATAATGTTGATGAATCCCCCCTTTCAAAAAGTAAAGTTTGTCCAGAGTAAAAAATCATCTATAGTGTCTTGCCTGAGAGTCTATGCAACATAGTTTTGACAATTTGATTTGCATTGATTCATTTTTATTACATGGGTTTCAACTTTATACCATTTTGAAATATGAAACTTTAAATACGTTGTTTTGAAGGGAATTTACCGTTTTCATGATGCAATAACAGTTCTATTGGTGTCAACTTTGAATTATCAAAAGCAACATTAGGCGCAAGAAATTCTTGGTCAAGCTCATTTCCATGGACTCATTGGATTCCTGTTTCGAACTTTGTTAATAGGAATAGTAATGAAGGAATCTTTGATCATTGAGAACGTGTTTAGATTTGGTTACCATTGGGTAAATATGTTGATTTTTGGAAGAAAAGTGAATATAATAAATCTGTGAGCGGGACGAAAAATAAACATTAGGGACAAAAATTGGCCCGCTAAATAATTTTGGAGGTGTATAATATGAAATGTCCAGATTGTCATGAAGAGATTCGGTTTTACCGGGAGTATTGCCCGCACTGCAGTGCCTCTTTGTTTGGAAAGAACAAAAGTAGAGTGGAGAAGAGCTTAAAAGAAGGGCCCAAAAATTTCTGGTCGGTTGTGGGAATCTTTTAAAGATCTTATTGGGTCTTAAATCTTATTGAAAACGTGTTTAGATTTAGTTACCATTTGGTAAATATGTTGATTCTTGGCAGTAAATTGAATATAATAAAAGTGTAAGCGGGACACAAGATTAAATATGGGGACAAAATTTGGCCCGCTAAATAATTTGGAGGTGTATGAATTATGAAATGCCCAGATTGTCATGTTGAGGTCCGGTTTCACCGGGAGTATTGCCCACACTGCAGTGCGTCTTTGTTTGGAAGGAACAAACACCGAGTGGAAAAGAATCTAAAAGATGGTTCCAAAAATTTCTGGTTAGTTGCGGGAATTATTTAAAATAACTCCCGCAATTTTTTTTTGCTTGATAAAGGTAAATGACTGCTATTTTCAATAGAATGTTATTTTTAGTACAAAGATGTTAATTTTCGTTTACAATATATTCATATTTGAAGGTAAAACAATTTCAAATACCGAAAGAAACCAAGAAAGGTAAATTCTTTTTTAAATATGGAAGTAAAAAAGTCAAATTTATTAGTTATGCTTGACAGTATCAAAAAGAATAGTAAAATAAATTTTGGATATAAATTCTATAATAATTTATTAGTGGTATCGGTTCCCAACATTGCAATACCATATTTTGCAGTGATTTGGTTTTTGTCTTTAATGTGACTTTGTATTATAGAATTGAAGATAAATAATTGGAAATGATGATTGGAAAGGCAAAAATCAATTCCAAGCGAGGGGAAATTATGGAAAAAGTGATTTTATTTGCCATTTTGTTGCCGATTGTTGGTGCCTTTATAATACCGATAATCGGTCATTTTTCGGCCAAAATTAGGAATCTGGCGGCCATTCTTTTTGTGAGTATTTCTTTTCTGGCCTCAGCTTCACTAGTGGCCCCGATTTTATCAGGTACAACGCCAACCTTTTCTGCTAAATGGGTACTTGGTTTTGATCCCATTTTTACTTCGGATGCGCTAGGGGTTTTAATGGCGCTAGTCTCTTCTTTTCTGGGGATTATCATTATACTGTATTCATTTGGTTATATACAGCACGATAAAAATCAAAATGAATACTACATGATGGTTGTTTTATTCTTGGGATCCATGACCGGACTTGTTTATTCCCAAAATTTAATTTTTATCTATTTGTTTTGGGAGATTGCTGCAATATGCTGTTGGAGATTGATTGGCTTTTATCGGGAACGTGAAACTATCTTACGTGCGGATAAAGCCTTTTTAATTACGGTTTTCGGCGCTTTAGCAATGCTGATGGGGTTTGTAATTTTATTTAACAGCTATGGCAGCTTTGACTTGAGGGCGATGCATGGTAAATTGGCCCCAGATTTAGCGGTATTACTTATTATGTGCGGCATTTTTTCCAAATCGGCCACATTACCATTCCATTCCTGGTTACCTGATGCAGGGGTTGCTCCTTCTCCGGCTACTGCATTACTTCACGCAGCAGTCTTGGTTAAAATCGGGGTGTTCGCCTTTGCCCGCATTTTTGTCGGAGGCCTCGTCCTATCGCCAATGTGGGACCAGATTTTACCGATTGTAATTGCAGTAAGTGCAATTGTTGCGGGTGGGGCAGCGTTAGTGGAAACGGATATTAAAAGAATTATTGCTTATTCAACCGTGAGCCAGTTGGCATTCATCTTTCTGGGATTGTTTATGCATAATCCGCTCGCCATTGGCGGCGCTTTACTTTTCATCTTAATGCATGGGATAGCTAAAGGCGGGCTATTTCTTTGCGCCGGTATCATAGAACATAATACCCATACCAAGGACATTCGGAAAATGGGCGGCCTGCTCCAAACAATGCCAATTACGGCAATTTCATTTGCTTTTTGTGCATTATCAGTCATGGGAATCCCGCCATTCGGTGGTTTCTTTAGTAAACATATGGTCATATCGGGAGCTATTGAAAACGGGAATTTGTGGCTGGCGGGGACATTTATATTAGGAGCTTTTCTTAC
>JAEZKW010000117.1 GCA_023415375.1 Bacillota bacterium | reverse complement strand
CGGGTTTCCGGATCGGGATGTATCGGGTTGATGTAACAACCCAGAATGGCGATTTGAATATTACGGCTGGCAAAAGTATTTCCGATATAATGGGCGAGGCCCGGACTAAGCCGGTTAAACCCAGTATCGATTCCCTGAATTGCTTTGGATAATGCCAATTGCACACTGGTAAAGCCTTTAGATGAGATTTTCTCTGCCAAATCTTCTACACTTGATTTCCCAAAGTCATGAGCGCGTACACCAATTAACATGGAATCACCTCAATTTATATTATAAGGTTCCCAATGGTCCGGACCGCTAAGAATATTAGTAAGCGTATATAGCTTCAGTTGTTCCGGGGTCAAAGTTTTTGCCCAGGGAGCTCTCTGGCTGGAAGCGGCGCCTGGGCCAGTACTGCCGTATTCCACATACGTAACGGTTTTTTCCCGTTCCGGCTTATCCCAGTTATGCCAACCGGCGGGAATAATATGAGGGCCCATCCAACAATTTAGAAACGCTACTTTGGCAAAATCCCGCCAGGGCCTTCCCAGGTAAACAGTTTGAGGCGCTGCCTTACTGGTAAGCCGGCAATCCATAAATACGTAACCAAATGGAATATGCGATGAGGTTGAGCCGGCGGTAATGTAACCGTTTACAAGTTGGCGCCGGTCATTGGAAGATATTTCACAACGATTAAACACGGCGGTGGCTGACCCGAAAATAAAATCAATGTCGCCTTGGATGAAACAATCTTGATAATATTGACGGATGATGCCCATATATTCTGCAGGCCCCGATCCAAGGGTGGGGTGTTGTACATTGAGACCCAGCGGGGTGGGGTTTTTAGGCAGAGGTCCGGTAAATAAAGTGTCCTGGCATCCCAAAAAGCGACAGTTCTTAAAGAAGGCCCGATCGGCGTCTACATAAACAGCCACAGCTTGACCGACGATTTCCCCGTCACCTGCCGAATTCTCAAAGGTAACGTTTTCTGCGGTGAAGTCCCGCCCCCCGATATAAACGCTATAAGAATTGAATGTGTTCATGGGTTCGCCATTGGCCAAAAGTTTTTTAGCATAATCATCAAAGGTTAATATGGTTTTCGTGGGGTCCTCGCCAATGATATGAACCATCGGCTTAGCGATTTTTACCTTTTGTTTATAAACCCCGCTTTTGATATAGATGATCATTTCTTCGATATTACCGAAAGGAATGGCATCAATAGCGTCTTGAAGACTTCGGAAATCTCCAGTACCATCGGATGCAACGATTATCAAAAAATTCACCTCAATATTCCTTGAAAATTGCAATACCCGCATCATCTTACATCCATTTCAATATCGGTTAAGGGGTATTTGCTTATATTGTATCATATAGTATCATATGATTAAGAAATTTTTTAAATTGAGGGCTTATTCATCAAGACTTTGCCCCAAGGTTTCGATACGGAAGTCGGTGAAAGGGGCGCTTTTTTATCCGGCGGTCAAAAACAACGTTTAACGATAGCCCGAGCTTTCCTCAAAGATCCAAAAATTTAATCCTGGATGAAGCTACTTCCAGCCTGGATACCGAGTCGGAACGGTTAATCCAAGAGGCTTTGGAGCGATTGATGATCAATCGGACCACCTTTATTATCGCTCATCGCCTCTCGACTATTATGACGGCAGATCGGATTTTGGTACTCCATAACGGCTCCATTGTCCAGTCCGGCACTCATGCGGAATTAATCGGGCAAAGCGGCATATACCAGAACCTCTATTTCGGACAGTTTGCCGTATAGCTTTTCGACTATACCGCTTTCATACGCCAGCAGACGCTTTGAAAGTCACCTAATAACTTGGGGAGGGGAATATTAATACCGGCATTCATCAATTCATCACCGGCAAAGATTCGGTCATCCCCGTTGATTCGATAATCTTTGGCGGGGTCCAATCCCTTCAGTCGGATTCTGCGAAGGGGGGGATTGGGTTCCGCAAGTACTTTAAAATAAAAGGCAACAGCCTCTGTTTTATCCCCGGTGACGAAAATCCAGGCTGCTTCATTGCCCTCAAAAGGGCTCAAAATGCGATAATAATCTCCAAACTGCACGATATGGCGGATTTCTTTATAAAATGCTACTTGTTGTTTGATTATCTGTTGGTCGGTAGTGTTAAGTTTATTTAAATCCAATTCATAGCCAAAGCATCCGGAACTGGCTACATGACCGCGTATTTCCAATGAAGTTTCCCGCATTAGCTGGTGATTGGGAACAGCGGAAACGTGCGAACCCATCGTAATGGGAGGATATACAATGCTGGTCCCGTATTGAATCTTCAGCCGGGCAATGGCGTCCGTATCATCACTGGTCCAAATCTGAGGCATAAAATAAAGGATTCCCGGATCGAAACGGCCACCTCCGCCGGAGCAACCCTCAAACAAGATCTGAGGGAAAGAACTGGTGATTTTATCCATCATTTTATATAAATTCAACATGTAACGATGGGCGGTTTCCCGCTGTCTTTCAGGAGGCAGCTTGGCCGAACCGATTTCGGTCATGTTGCGGTTCATGTCCCATTTCACGTAACGAATCGGATGCTTGGCCAAAATATCGGTCAGCATTTTGATGACAGCCTCACAAACATCATCCCGGGTTAAATCAAGAATCAATTGCGACCGGGCCTGAGTCGACGGACGGTCCTCAATGTGCAGACACCAATCAGGATGTGCGCGATATAACTCACTGTCCGGGGAAATCATCTCCGGCTCAAACCATAATCCAAATTGAAGTCCTTGCTGATTGACGCGGTGAATTAAGTCTCCAAGACCTCCCGGGAGTTTTTCCCGGTTTACAAACCAGTCTCCCAATGAACTTTTGTCATCATTCCGTTTGCCGAACCATCCATCATCCAATACAAATAATTCAATGCCCAATTCCCCGGCAGTTTTGACGAGTTTTTCGATCTTTTCGGCATTAAAATCGAAATAAGTCGCTTCCCAGTTGTTAATCAAAATGGGCCGTTCTTGGTCCCGATATGCGCCACGGCATAGCCGGGTACGGTATAATTGATGGTAAGTCCGGGACATTCCTCCCAGGCCTTCCGGTGAATAAACCATCACAACTTCGGGAGTTTGAAAAGATTCTCCATGTTCTAATAACCATTGAAAATCAAAAGGATTAATACCCATGGCAATCCGGGCCGTTTTAAATTGATCCACTTCGACCTGACCCAAAAAGCTTCCGCTATAGACCAAATTAAAGCCGAATACCTCGCCATAATCTTCGGTACTATCCTTCCGGAGTAGCGCTAAAAAAGGATTATGTTGGTGACTGCTGGAACCGCGGCGGCTTTCTATTCCTTGGGAGCCGGAGAATAAGGGGCGCTTTTCCAGCTGCCTTTCGCGAGCCCAGGCTCCTTCCATGTGCAATAAGTCAAAATTCGCATCTGCAAAATCTACATTCATACTTAAGGCCCGTAAAATTTTGAGGCGACTGGTACCGTTATTTATAAAGCGGACCGAACGGGTCAGCACATTTTGACTTTCATAGATTGTAAAGAATAGAATGAGGGTTAAACCACAAACCGGGTCATAGAGCTCAATTTCAAGAGAGGTAGCCTCTTGATCGTTTTCAACGTAAGTTGCCGGTAGCCCTTCCAAGGCAGGCTTGCCATGGAGGATCCGGTATTTTTGATAATGAAAGTCTACCAGTGTGGAGCCATTTTCAAGCTGAACCTGAAAGGCGGGCATCCGGAAATCGGAATTACCGTATCCAGGGTATTCTTGGCCAAGAGTGTCCAGAGAAAAGGAAGGATCGCCCGGATCGGGATTGGCGCAAAAAGAAGTACGTTCTGCGAATTGGAGCATATAATCAAGTTTACCTGATCGAAGTCTTTTACCCCAATATAGGTGGGCTAAATATTTGTTTTTAATGATTTGTATAGCATAACTCATCCCTGAGGATTGAAGGTGAAAGATTTGGTGAGACTGGTCGTAGAAAATACTCATTTTTCCTCCGAAAAAATAAAATTCTCTTTTATTATTGATTGATTATAAAGATACACAGTTTAAATCCAGGATAAGTTTCTCAGCGCCTTCAAGGCAGACGCTGAGATAAAATTTAATTAAATTGCCAAAGCAACTTTATAATAATCATTCATTATATCAATGAGTTATCGATTAACACCGGAAAATTGTATTCCTTTAATAAACATTTTTTGAGCAATAATGAGAATAACTAGCATTGGAATAATAGCAATCATGACTGCGGCCATTAATGAATTCCACTGAACACTAAAGTATAGGCGAAAATCCGCCAATCCCACTGACAATACCTTCAAGGACTGGCTTTGGGTGACAACGAGCGGCCACATAAAACTGTTCCATTGCGCTACGAGGGTCATAACTCCAAGGGTCGCCAAGGCCGGTTTACTTAAGGGCAACATGATTCGCCACCAAGTTTGGAAGAACCCAGCTCCGTCGATGGTAGCCGATTCTGAAAGTTCTTTGGGCAAGGTCATAAAAAACTGACGCATTAAAAATGTCCCAAATGCGTTACCAAACATAAAAGGGACAATCAAGGCATAATAAGTGTTTACCCAGTTCAATTTGATAATAATGTAATAAGCCGGAATCAAAGTTACTGCCGCCGGGACCATCATTGTTGCCAGATAGAGATAAAACAACATGTTTTTGCCAGGAAACCGTAATTGTCCAAAAGAATAACCTGCGAGTCCGCAGGATATTAACGTTCCTAGTAGGACGAACAAGGCGACAACGGATGTATTAAAAAGGTATTGCTTGAGATTAAAACGGGACCAAGCAATCATGTAAGCAGCTCCGCTTATTTTTTGGGGTATCAGGTTAAAACCGGAAAATACTTCGGACGCTTCCTTCAAGGAGGTTGAAAGCTGCCATAAAAGCGGGAACAAATAGATAAACAACAAAAAAATAATCAGTAGATACAGCATGAACTTGTGTAATGACTGTTTTTGACTAAAAGTTAGCATTGCCCTTTCCTCCCCAAACTAAGATAGGTCGTAATTGATACGTGACCCAATATATTTAAAGGTAATAATCGTACAAATAATGATAAAAATAAACAGAATCACACCCATTGCACTGGCCGGGCCCATTTGTAAAAACTGAAAGCCCTTTTGGTATAAATAAAGGTTAAAAACCCGGGATGCGTTGCCCGGACCTCCGTTGGTCATCGCAAACGGCAGGTCAAAAATTTGTAAGGTACTAATCATGTTGACCACCAAATCGTAGAAGAAAATCGGACTGATGACGGGTACGGTGACCTTCCAAAAGCGGGTCCAATTATTGGCACCATCGACTAACGCCGCTTCATACAATTCCGGCGGTACGATTTGTAAGGCAGCTAAAAGTAAAATGATATGCCAGCCGAGAAATTCCCAAACGTTGGTTACAACAATTGACCAGAGGGTTATATCTTGTGATGTTATCCAACCAACTTTCGCTAGACCGATAAGCCCTAAAATATGATTGAGATATCCAAAATCTTTATTATAAATCCAGGTCCAGGTTAAGCCGATTGCAACCGGCATGCAGATCCATGGGGCAATAAATAAAGTCCGGAAAAGATTCAGCCCTTTAAGTTTCTGGTTCAGTAATATTGCGACCAGTAACGCTAAAAAGCTTTGAACTGGAACGTTAATAATCGTAAAGAGGATGGTCTTTTTTAGGGAAGTCCAAAAGATGGAATCCCGGAAAAGAATTATATAATTCAAGAGCCCCACCCATCTAGGGGGGTTGATCAAATCCCAATTGGTAAAACCGATATAGATTGTAGCCAATATCGGGATCAGCATGAAGACAAAAAAGCCAAGAAAATTAGGTAGGATCATTAGATATCCTGCCAGCCATTCCCGCCAATTTTTTTGAAAATTCGAAGGACGGGATTGTTTATCGATGACCTTTTTAATAGAATCTTGAGAAATGCCTACACTCATGGTGCCCTCCTCATTATAAAACGGGCGGGAACCGCTACATCAGAAATTCCCGCCGTTTAGCTATCCAATATGGTTTGAATGCAAAAAGTCTAACATCAATTAGAATACATTCATTTATTGCTCCTCAGACTTTAGCTTCCAGATTTATTATTTATTTAAGTAACGGTTGAATTTGTTCCTTCATATTCCTGACAGCTTCTTTAACTGTCTGCGAACCGGCAAATACCATGTCGTATTCGCGGATAATAACATCATAAATTTGATTCCAGTTGACATGCATAGGCCATGCACCGGTTCTTTCCGTTTCGTCACTGAAGTATTTAATATGAGCAGGACCTTTTTCTTTGGTGGCGGCCAGATAAACGGGCATCAGTTTTGGAATTGCCGGGAAACAGACGCCATATTGGGCGATGATTCTTTGTGAAGCCTCGCTATCCATCCATTTACACAATTTCCAGGCTTGTTGCGGATATTTGGTCTTGGCGAAAATATTGTGAGCGAGTCCGTTCATACAGGTATAACGCCCGGCAGGCCCTTTCGGTAATAAAGCGATATCCCATTTTAAATTATTGGTGGCTCGGGCATCCGACATCATCCAGGAACCTTGGGGGCTCATTGCTACCTTACCGGCTTTGAACATTTCCCAACCATTGGAAGAGGTAGATGGTGCCACATTATATTTCGTAAACAAATCGGCCCAAAACTGCATTGCTTCAACTGCCTTGGGTTGATCCAATAAAAATTTCGTGCCGTAGGATTTGTCAAGCACCCCGGTGGCTCCATTCATCCATACGAAATTCAACCAACCGCATTGCATATTTGAGTCCCCGGTAATTGCAAGACCATATTGAGCGATTTTATTTTTGTTGAATCCTTTTTCGGTAGCATTTTTACCATTTTCATCAATGGTTAACTTTTGGCAAGTTTGTAGGAATTCACCACCATCTTTGGGATTCCAGGACATATCCTCGCTTGGATAGGGAATCTTTGCTTTATCAAAGAGTTCCTTGTTATAGAAAATCGCAATCGTATCCCAATCTTTCGGAATTCCATATTGTTTACCTTTATAATTCCAGCTCTTCACCAAAGCGGGGTAATAATTGTTTAAATCAATTTTATCTTTCTTGATATAGGGAGTAAGGTCCATTAGGGCCCCTTTGGTAATTAACCCTGAGAAATAAGCCAAATGACCCCAGAAAACATCGGGTAGTGTCCCGGACGCAACGCCGGTGGTAATTTTAGTCCAATAATCATTCCAACCCACTAACTCCACTTTTACATCGATATCCGGATTTTGTTTCATAAATTCTTTGATGGAGGCTTCCATTGCAGGCATTTGGTTGCTATCCCATAAAGCATAACGAAGTGTTACCTTCGGGGCAGCCATGACCGTAAAGCTGGAAAGACATAAAGCAATTACCAGTAAAATAAGAAACCACTTTTTCAAACAAATCCCTCCTTATTTTTTCAAATCTGTGTCCGTCCAAATTTTTATGAAGTACACAAATCTGTAACTTAGTTGTAACATGAATTGAGGGAAGACACTAGAAAACAAAATTACGATTTGGAGGAAGGTTTTCTGAAATCACAAATATCAGCTTTGCTTCCTAGTCAACAGGAGTAAAATATTACGGTTCAAAGTGGAAGAAATTCATTTGTGTTTTTTAATGCGGCCGCTTAATTGCATAATCCCTTCGATTTGTTCGTTAGCACTATCTAAGGTATCATCAAGATTGGCACCCATTAGAATATCATTGAGAGCTGAACCGATAACCGGAATAAATTGAGCGGCTTCCGGGATATTCGGGCTTTCTTTAGCAGCGGCTAGGGAATGAGCGGCGACCGTAAATGCACGGTTGGAAGAGTTGGTACTATAAAGCTGATTGATAACGGGTAAAGGAGTCGGAACCATTCCCAATTGGGCGATCTTTTCCAATGAAGGACGGCTCAGTAATAATTCACAGAACTTTTTTGCCGAAATAATATGTTTACTGCTCCTGGGGACAATCACTCCCCAAGTTTCCATACTGGGAATGCTCGCGCCGATGTCACTAACGGGTAGAGCCGCATAGCCAATATTTTCTGCAAATTTATTACGGTTTTTATCATTAAGAATCGTAGAAGAGCTTGACCAGAGAATCATCGATGCTAAGTGACCGGCTGTAAAGAAATTAATCGCTTCTTCGGTTTGCCAGGTAGCAACAGCCGGAGGTGCGCATTCTTGAAGGATTTGGTTATAAATACGTGTAGCAGTCAGGGCATGGCTTGAATTAATTAAAGGAGTCCAATTGCTGTCAAAATAGTCGCCTCCGTGGGACCAGAGAAAATAATTCCAGACCGGGGTCGCAGCTTCGCCTGGCCCGGCAGGAAATGCCAAACCATAGGTATTTCCTGAAGTGAACTTTTTGCCAATCTCCAGCATTTTAAGGATGGTGTGGGGCGGTTCTATTCCGGCCTGATGAAAGAGATCGGTACGGTATATATAAATTAACGAATCGGCCATATACGGAAGGCAAAAAAACTTATTCTTAAAAATAGCATTTTTGCGGATGGAGGGATACAGATCTTCCAGGGTTAACTGGACCCTTTCAGCTACATCCTCCAAGGATACAGCTTTATTGTAATTAATAATACCGGAAAATTGGGAGCAGGGTCCCATGATAACGTCATATTCCCGAGTGTCGTTCATAATCGATAGCCGGGCTTTCGCTAAAAAGGTACCCCAATAATAGAAATTCTTATCAACTTTAATATGGGCAGCAGCCAACTTTTTTTCAAGAGATTCCACGATCGCTTCATGGACACCGACAACCCCTAGAACATGAATGGTTTCCCCTTCATCCCCCACATTGGTAAGCTTATCCGAATCAAAGCAACCGGTGAGTATAATACAACTGAGTATTCCTAAAAACAAAATCTGAATCCAGCGCATAGTTCCTCCCAATTTAAATTTTGTTGATAAGTGTTTCCCGATACTCCGATGGAGAACAGTTTTGATATTTTTGAAATACTTTCGTAAAATACTTAGCATCATGGTAGCCGACTTTGAGACCAACTTCCGATACCCGAAGATCGGTGGTTGCCAATAAATCACAGGCTTGTTCAATTCTGGTTTGATGCAAAAAATCAACAAAATTTTGTCCGGTTTCTGAGTGAAACAAGGTACAAAGGTGGTTCTTGCTCAGTCCGACCTGACGGGCTAGTACATCTAGATTAATGTCTTCGGTATAATGTTCCTTCAGATAACTAAGGGCTTGGCGAATAGCAAAAGAATAAGGCTTTACATTCAGAATATCGATTTGCTCGATCAATAAACGAAATTTTTGATAAAACCATTGATTCATTTCAGCAATGGAACCGAAGGTTTCTAAATAATCGCCTTCCTGTTCTTTCTCCGTAAGAATCGTTGACAAAAGCAATCCGTTTTCACGGACCAAGCGGTAAATTTCTCCTAATAACTCATGCCAAATCTGATTCAATATTATTAAGGAACGGGTTTCCGTTATCTGGGCAAACAAGTCCCCAAGCATTTCTTGAATTTTTTCGTTTTGGCCGAACCGAATCTTATGGGTAAAATCCTTTTGATTGTAACCAATTGGAGTTACCATCTGCTCACCGGGAATGTCGCTGTCGAAAATGAGTTCGCGTTCAGGCCAGAAGATGCTGTAACCCTCTATTTTACAAAGCTCCTGCCATTTCTCAGCCAATAGATTATAGTCGTGAGTAGGCTGGCCCAGAATTGCTACTGCGGACATTTGCAAATATTGTTTTAGACATGATTTAACCTGTCGAATATTAAACGGAATGACCTGTTTACAAAAATTATTTTCTTCTTCGGGGGCAAAACTATAAATAATAGCCCATTTCGAAGAATTAGGCAATTCCCAGACCAAGGAGCCATGGATTTTTTCTACGATTTCCTCGATCAATTGCAATGATTGGGAATTCGCTTTCTGCCCGTCAAGTCCGGCTTTTCTCTTAATCAGAGCCAACTGGAAAAAGTTTTTCTCCCACTGTAAGTTTAATTCATTCAGAAATTGCCGCCATTCTTCAGAGGTAATTCTGCCCATCAATAAACGTTCGGCAAAGTTCCTTTTAATATAGGACAATCCCATTAATGCTTTCTGTTGTAATTGCTCATATTGCAAATGATGTATCCTTTCCTGCTCGATCTCTTCTTGAAGTTTTTTCAGGACTGGAAACAAGGTTTGATTGTCAAGGGTTGTCTTCAGTATGTATTCATCAGCACCTAGTTCAAGAGCTTGTTTGGCATAATCGAAATTATCATAATTGGTTAGAATGATCATCTTAAGACCTGGTTTCTTTTGCTTAAGGGTTTTGATTAATTCAAGACCATCCATACCCGGCATTCGGATATCCGTGATTAAAATATCCGGGTCGGCAGCATCAAACTTTTCTATGGCTTGCGTAGCATTCGCGGCATCGGCGGTTACTGTAAAACCATATTGTTCCCAGGCGATGGTGGAGCGTAACCCGATTCGAACCAATATTTCATCATCGACAATCATGACTTTGGTCATTGCCATAGCTTCCTCTTTTCATATTTGCGCAGCCGCGGGATATTTATTATTACCTTTGTTCCCTGCGGTTCGTTTTTTGTAATGGTAACGCCATAATCCGGTCCGAAATTGAGTTTGATTCTTTCGGCTACATTTTTAATACCTAAACCGCTGAAACGTTGGTTGCTGTCGACTTTACCGGCCATAATTTGGGAGGCTAAATCTTCATTGATACCCCTGCCGTTGTCACGAACCTCAATCATGACATTTTCACCTTGGGTGTCTATATAAATTTTAATTTCTCCCTGGGCCAAACCTTCAACCCCATGATAAATGGCATTTTCAACGATGGGCTGCAAAATGAGTTTTGGAGTGAAATAATCCTTTACTTGCGGATTAACCTCATAGGATACCGAAAAACTGTTTCCATACCGGAATAATTGTATGGCAATGTAATTACGGACATTTTCCAGTTCCTGACCAATGGTGATCATTTGATCCGTTTTACTGATACTGGCCCGAAGTAAATTTTCCAACGCCATAATAATATCGCTAATTTCTTCAACATTGCGAATCTTAGCGAGCCAACGCAAAGAATCAAGCGTATTATATAAAAAATGCGGATTGATTTGTGCTTGCAAGACATTTAATTCAGCTTGCTGCTTTTTTTTCTCAGCTTCATTAATGCTAATCATTAATTCACGGATTTTTTCGACCATATGATTGAAACTGGCGGCCAGTTCATTGAATTGGTTCATACTGCGGATTTTTATTTGGACATCAAGATTGCCGTTTTCCACTTCATGCATGGAGTTGCGTAATAATTCCACCGGCTCGGCTACTTTTCGGGTAAAACGAATGGCAAAATAAAATGAAATGCCCAGGAGGACCAGAGCCAAAAAAACCGTAAAATTACGGATAAAGATGTTTTCACGTTGTAAGATGCTTGATGGTATCGAGAAAATCACTTTCCAGTTGGATAAGGATACAGTTTGAAAAACCACCAATTCCTCTTTTCCATCCAAACGCTGTAGATAACTACCCCAGTCCCGTAAGCGGATGTGACTGTAAATGGGATTATGAGAGGGGCGCATCGTTAAATCATCGCCATAAATGAGTCTGCCCTCATCATCCCGAATGGTTATCCGGCCTTCATCTAAAAGTTGCACGTGTTCCAACATTTTGGTGACGAATTCATAATCCAGATCAATCAGTATCCATCCCAGGTCTTTTTGGCTATCCAGATCGGCTATTTTTTGGGCGTAGGTAACCACGTTTCCGGGTATGCCCATAAAGGAACCGGAATAATTATCAGAATGCACTCCGGTAATAACATTACCTACGTCGGAGTTGATAATTTTCTGAAACCAACTTTGTTTTTTCATATATTCGATTAACATGGGGGGATCACTGGAATAGACGCGGGTTAAATCGGCAGAAATCACATAAATCCCTTTAACCTCTGTTCGGGTACTGGTTAATCCGGCCAAAAAGTACTTGATTTTATTTTGGTAGCCAATCTCTTTCCAGCCACCCAGGTTGTTTTGATCTTGTAATACGGTTATAACATCAGGGTTTACTGAAATGACATAGGATAAGCTTTGTAAGTCCTGAAAGTAATATTCAATATTTTCCCTTACTTGGGCGATAATCTGTTCAACGTAAGACTCAACCCGACGGGTTATGGTTTTGGAGGAAACAGAATAGGTTATGGTTCCCAATATCAATAATGGTAAGACTGCCACAACAATGAAAAAAAGAATTAGTGTTATTTGAACGGATTTGGGGGCTCCCCGATCCCGCCAATCAATAAAATTCTGTTTAAAGTTGTTAAACTTTTTAAAAATTGGTATATACATTGATTCCTTAACATTTTACTCAAATTTTACATTTGAAGATTATAGTTCGAGAAAATTGTAGAAAAACCTACGTCAGTCAAAAAAAGTTTGTTTCCATTTCTACAATTATATCTTTATTATAGATAGGATTTTGAGATACCGCTGCGAATACTATCAATGGGGGGAATCGTAGTCATTCACCCCGGCTTTACATGGTTCGTTTCGTTGCATAACGAGCCGAATGCAAGCGAAGGCAAATGAAGTCGCGCACAAGTACGAAGGAAATCCACCGGTGGGCTGATCGCATGAGGCTTGCAAGAATGTCTACAATCCGGGATAAAAATATTATCTAAATAATAAGAACGGACTGGCGGGTGGGTTTACCACGATGATTGGTAATGCAGCCGGACTGGTGATGACTGTTATTTTTTATCGATTCGTCTGAATAAATATGATTTCATGATGTTATTAACCTGCCGTTAGCGCGGTGAAATTATTCTTTTAAATTGATTGTCGGAGGCAGCATGAAAACTTTTAAAATCGATATGCACGTACACACCAGTGAGGTTAGTCCTTGTGGAAAAATAAGCGCCCGGGACGTGGTTACTTTATATAAACAAGCGGGATATGCCGGTATTGTAATCACTGATCATTTTTTTGACGGCTTTTTCGCAAAGGTTTCAAAACTTCCATGGGATCAGCAGATTGATGAGTATTTGAAGGGATATCGTAAGGCTTTGCAGGTCGGGCGGGAAGTTGGGTTGCAAGTTATTTTAGGGATGGAACTTCGTTTTTTCGGCAGTATGAATGACTATTTAGTATACGGTGTCGATGAGTCTTTCCTAAAAGCCATCCCCTACCTTTTCATGAAGGATTTAAAAATCTTTCACCAAATCGCTAAGGAAAAAGACCTTCTTGTTTATCAGGCTCACCCTTTCCGAACCGGGATAACCCGCGCTAACCCTGATAATCTTGATGGTGTAGAAGTATTTAATGGCAATCTGCGGCACGACTCCAGAAATGCTTCGGCTCGCCAGTTTGCCAAGGAGAACCATTTACGAATGATATCCGGTTCCGACTTCCACGAGCTTGAAGATTTAGGGCGCGGGGGAATTGAGATTACCCAGTCGGTTAGCACCTCCTGGGAATTGGTAAGCGCTTTAAAATCTGATACAGGTATCAAACTGATTGAAACGTATAAATAAGAATATGTGATAAAGCGGAGGTACTATTGTGCGTTATCAATTTGAGCAACCATTGGCGATTACCATGTGGGATTTTTCCTGGCTGGAAAGGCGTTGGACCGGGGCAGGATATGAAGATTGGAATCTAGTACTCGATGAACTGAGAGAAAGAGGTTATGACGCAGTTCGCATTGATGCTTACCCTCATTTCCTACATGCCGATCCTGAAAAAGAATGGGTTTTAAAGCCTGAGTGGAATCAGCAGGTTTGGGGCGCTCCGGCATTAACCAAAATTAGCCGGGTTCAAGAAAATCTGATTCAGTTTCTAAGTCTTTGCAAGTCGAAAAATATTAAAGTCGGGCTTTCGACTTGGTATCGTCAAGATATCGACAATATTCGGATGCAAATCAAAAGCCCCCTAGATATGGCCCAAATATGGAAAACCACCCTCGATATACTGAAAGAAGCTGATTTACTTGATATCATTATTTATGTTGATTTTTGCAATGAGTTTCCGCTGAGCTGCTGGGCGCCATTTTTACCCAAAAAGCCCGGGGAATCCGAATTGCTCCGGACTTCAGACGAAGCAACGCGCTGGATGAAAGAATCCCTTGCCGAAGTGAGAAAATATTACCCGGATATTAATTTCACTTTTTCCATGACGTCGGAATACGAAACTTTAGAGCGGCAGGATATGTCTTTCATAGACATTTGGGAGCCTCATATTTGGATGGCTCAGCACTCGGACTTTTATGACCGGGTCGGATATAATTATGAACGCTTCGACTCCAAGGGATACGATAATCTGGCCTTATACGCTGAAAAACTGTATCATAGCAATCCGGAACATTGGATTCAATGCCTATACCGGGCTATCGACAAAATTGCCGATTGGTCGGTGAAAGTGAACAAACCCCTTATTACCACCGAATGCTGGGGAGTTGTCGATTATAAAGATTGGCCGCTTTTACATTGGGATTGGGTTAAAGAGTTATGTGCCTTGGGAGTAAAAAGGGCTGTATCCAAAAAACGTTGGGTCGCCGTTGCCACCAGTAATTTTTGCGGTCCTCAGTTTACAGGTATGTGGCGGGATGTGGAATGGCATCGGGAATTAACAAGTATCATTAAAAACGGCAAAGTCCCTTCAAATCAATAACAGATAGATATTCATTCTATGACGCGGTGGATTATTCATTAAGATATCAAAGTTAAAACACGCCCTTTTTAGACTTGAGTTGAAGGGTGTGTTTTTATTTTTATCCCTTTTGCAGTTGGTCATCGTTATGATCTAACCGTCACTCAAAACTTAAATTTTTAACCTCAAGGGAGACTTTTGGCGATATGTTAAGTAAAAAATTTACTATAAAGTATATTTCATTTAAATTTATTAGGTATTTACAGACAACTATTTAAGAATTTAAAATGAAAGCATAAGATGATGGTTAAGGGGATGGATGGTTATGGATCATTTGGATATTAAAATTTTAAAACTGCTTCAAGCGGATTCAAGAATGACAGTATCCCAGATCAGTAGTCAAATAAATTTGTCGATACCGGCGGTGAGCGAACGGTTGAAAAAGCTTGAAACCGGCGGTATTATCCAACAATATACCACTATCATCAATCCACAATGTTTCCATAAAGAACTGACTGCAGTTATGTTCATTACTTTGGAAAGGCCTAAGTTTACTGAGAATTTTGTGGAATTTGTCCAGAACGAAGATGAAATATTGGAATGTAATTACCTGGCCGGTGATTATGACTATGCTTTGAAAATCATCACTGAAAATACCGCCACCCTTGAAAAATTATTGAACCGGATCAAGAGTGTCCAGGGTGTTATCAAGACGAGGACGATTGTGGTCCTGTCAACCGTCAAAAATCAACATTCTATTGTTCCGCAGGAAGGAGCGCCTGCGCCGGAAGGCATCGAAATTAAAATGAGGAGGAATGGAAATGATCATCGGTGTTCCCAAGGAGATCAAAAACAATGAAAACCGGGTGGCGATTACTCCAGCCGGAGTGAATGAACTGATAAAGTTTGGCCACAAAGTTTTCATTGAAAAGTCTGCCGGTAACGGCAGCGGTATTGAGGATTGCGATTTTACATCAGCGGGAGCCTGCATTATTGAAAAAAGCGCCGATCTCTACCAAAAATCAGACTTGATATTTAAAGTAAAAGAACCTTTGGAAAGCGAGTACAACTTATTGAAAGAAGGCCAAACTCTTTTTACCTATTTACATCTGGCGCCAAATCAACCATTAACTGAAGCGTTGCTCCGGAAAAAAATTACCGGGATTGCTTTTGAGACTGTGCGCTGCCCTAAGGGATCACTCCCGCTGCTTACTCCAATGAGTGAAGTTGCCGGCCGTATGTCTGTGCAAATCGGAGCCAACCTCCTGCAAAAATATAACGGTGGCCGGGGTATTCTACTAGGGGGAGTTCCGGGCGTGGCACCGGCAGAAGTTCTTATTATCGGCGGCGGAGTTGTAGGTTTGAATGCGGCCAAAATAGCTGTTGGAATGGGGGCCAGAGTAACCATCATGGATGTAAACAGCGCTCGTCTGGCCCAGTTAGATGATATTTTCGGGGGAAGGATAACCACTTTACTATACAACGAATATCAAGTGGCGAAAAGGGTAACAGGGACTGACTTACTAGTCGGAGCAGTATTGGTTGCCGGTGCCAAAACGCCCAAGGTTGTTAGCGAAAGCATGGTTAAAACGATGAAAAAGGGGTCGGTGATTGTAGATGTGGCTATTGATCAAGGAGGCTCCATTGAAACTATCGATCGGATTACCACCCACGATGATCCTTGCTACGAAAAATATGGAGTGATTCATTATTCAGTTGCCAATATGCCGGGAGCGGTGCCTCGCACTTCAACTTATGCATTGGCAGGTGCCACTTTGCCGTATTTGCTGCAAGTCGCCGGAAAAGGCGCAGAGCGCGCCATGTTGGAAGATGCCGGCCTGCTTGCGGGGCTGAATACTTACCAAGGAAAGATAACTTGTGAGCCGGTAGCCCTAGCTATGAATGCCGATTATGCTCCGGCCTTGAAACTCATTGCCTAACCTTTAGTTCATCCAAAAAGCAATAAGCCTTTGCCTTCTGAAAATAAGAAGGCTTTTTTAATATTGAAAAGTAAACTGGTGCCTTTGTTCAATATGAATACTTTGGTGGCCGTATGCTTAGGATTGCTTGTCTTTAGCGAGTGGAAGAACGTCCATGTTTTGCAATTGGCCGTGGCTTCGGTACTGATCATTATCGGAGGAATTTTAGCCACCAATGCTTAATTTGGAGACCTGGACGATTTCATTTAAAACCGGCCAATTTTGAGGAAAACCATAGGGTTCATTGACATAACTCCACCAACCTACCCCTTTTAGACCCAGGATTTTACTGAGCCGGTATTTAGCCTCTACCGACCGGGCATCCTCAAACCAGACCTCATGCTGCTGGTTCCGTTCATCTGTATAACGGAACCATGGAGCCGCGGATACAGGATCATAATGGATTATAGCTTGAAAACGGTAGGCTAATTCATATACTTCCACCAAGTTTACCGGCACAGCCAATCCTTCCGGAGGGATGGGCCAGTTATAACCATAGAAAGGGACGCCCTGAATAATTTTTTGTGCCGGGATTTGGGAAAGGGCATAATTTAGTGCCCGGTTCACCAAGTTGATGGGAGCAACGGCCATCGGCGGTCCGCCAATCCAGCCCCATTCGTAGGTCATGATGAAAATTAGGTCGGCCAATCCGCCAAGAGTCCCATAATCAAAGGCACCCACCCATGGGGCTGTCGGTAAATCCGAGAACTTGGGGGCAATGGTTACTACGACCTTAAACCCTTGCGGTCTTAAAGCGTTAACCAGATCCCGGATAAAATCATTATAAATCAAACGATCTTCCGGGAACATATTCTCAAAATCAATATTAACTCCGGTAAGTCCCCACCTTTTTAACAACCCCGATAATTCATTGATTACGCTCACTTTAAGCGTATTATTACTGAGAACAGTCCGCGCCAGTTCCGAGTCAAAACCATTAGCGCCCCAATTGGTTAACACCATCAGCGGTGCTACATTGGCATCTATCAAAATGCGGATGAATCTTGCGGCGTTATTTGGAATTGTAATTCTTCCGGCAGGTGTAATCGGAAACTGGAAAAGAGCGCCGTAGGTTATATAAGGAGCTATTTCAGCCAGGGAGCGGCGTAAACTATTTAGGTCTTGCTCGCGTCCGGTCAATTGGAAATAGCCTATCGTAGTACTCGGCCTCCGGATTACGGCTGCGGGGCGTAAAGGAATTTTGATGATTTGTCCCGGAAAGATTAAGCCTGGATTGGATATTTGATTGACGCGAGTCAATAAATTGAGAGGCGAATTGAATCGTCCGGCAATCAAATATAAAGTATCCTCGGGACGGATAATATAGGAAATTTGTGACCAGCCGGGTATGGAAATGGTAATCCCGGTCTGAACTATATTCGGATTATTAAGGTTATTCGCTTGGGCTATGGCCCTCACAGTGGTATTAAAGGTTTGGGCTAACTTATAGAGGGTGTCACCGGCCATTAAAGTGTATTGTAAAGTTCTTGGAGGAGGACCGGGAATTAAAATGGCTTGCCCGACTATCAACTGTTCGGGATGAGCTAAAGCGTTAAGATTTAGGAGTTCAGTCAGTAGAACATTATAGCGACAGCAATAGTATATAGAGTATCTCCTTTTTGGACAACATAAATCATACTCGGACTCCATCCACGGTTTATTTTGGTATATCATCATCTTATGTGACTCTGTACCGCCGGGATACTGATTGAGGCGCCGAAATTTAGCTGTTGGCTTTTTGCTAGTTGCTTTTTTTGTTACCGTAGATTCGAGCGAATAGCTTATAGCCGACAGCCAAAAGCTGATAATGAATGCGAAAAAGGAGTTTTGGGGCTAATCGCGAATAAAGGGATTATTGAAAATCCGGGAGGAAATCATGGAGTATCAAACACTATACCGGCGCTGGCGCCCTCACGGTTTTTCCGATTTGGTAGGTCAGGAACATGTTGTAACGACCCTTTCCAATGCGATTTTGACGCACCGGGTTGCTCATGCTTATCTTTTGACCGGGCCCCGTGGTACCGGAAAAACCAGTATTGCCAAGATCTTAGCGAAAGCTTTAAATTGTGAAGATTTACAAGGCGCGAGTCCCTGCGATCAATGTTCGAGCTGTAGGCGGATTAATGAAGGCGTTTTTATGGATGTTATGGAGATTGACGCCGCATCCAACCGGGGCATTGATGAAATCCGCGACCTGCGTGAAAAGGTTAAATTTGCGCCGGCTGAAGGAAAGTATAAAATATACATTATCGATGAAGTTCATATGCTAACGGCGGAAGCCTTTAATGCCCTACTAAAGACCTTAGAGGAACCGCCGCAATCTGTGGTATTTATTTTAGCAACTACGGAAGTTCATAAAATCCCCTTAACCATTCTTTCAAGGTGTCAACGCTTTGACTTTAAACGCTTTACCATCTCCGAAATTAAGGGGCGGTTACAGCAGATATTAGAAGCGGAAGGAGCCAAGTATTCCGGAGAAGCGTTGGAACTCATCGCCGAACATGCTGAAGGCGGTATGCGGGACGCGGTCAGTCTGCTGGAACAGGTTCTGGCTCATAGCCGGGAAATGGTGGCCGAGTCCGATGTGCGGGCAATTTTGGGGCTGATTGATGAGGAAGAAATCGTTCGGATAGCCGAGGCCCTAAGCAATCGGGATACAGCTGGGGCTTTACAAATCCTCAGTGAAATCAGTTTAAACGGTAAGGATTTATTTCAATTTGGGCGGAGTCTGGTCCAGTATTACCGTAACATGTTGTTGACCTTGCTTCGTGGAGATTCTTCAAAAAGTGGAGAGACTACACCGGGGGATTTGGTTTATGTGATTGAAGAAATTGCCGCAGCCACCGCTGAGGTCAAGAAAAGCGTCCAAGGGCCGCTCCCGCTGGAGTTGGCGTTCATAAAACTAACAGCTTTACGAACCGACACTTCAGATTTGGAAGCCCGGATTCGAAAACTGGAAACTTTGGTTGCAGAAGGGAATGTAGCCATCCAAACGGCGGCTCCGGTCAAGTCGGCCGACAGTCCGGCAACATCCACCCGCCCGCAAACTGTACCGGTAGAGGCAACTGCGACGCCGAAAAAGGCGCAACCCTCATCCCAGGTCCAGAAAACTGCCTCGGCTGAGCCTAGCTCTACTTGTAACTGGGAGGAGTTTTTAGAAGCTGTCAAGAAAAAGAAACGAACCTTGGCGGCATTGATTCAAGAAGGGAAGCCGCTCCAGTTCACTACGAGCGAACTTACAGTGGGATTACCCTCCAATCTTAAATTTCATCTGGATAATCTTTCATTACCTCAGAATCGAGAGATCATCGAGGGAATCTTGCAGGAATTGACGGGGGGGGCCGTGAAATTTAGTTGTGTACCGGTGAATACCAATGAACCAACCGGTGAATCGGGGAAACAACCCAAAAAACCAAACGAGCCGGAAATCTTGTCCAAAGCCGTGCAATTATTTGGGGGAGAAGTTCGACCCGTATCGAAGGAGGAAAAATAAAATGATGCCCAACATGCAACAAGCAATGAAACAGTTTCAAAAAATGCAGGCCGATATGGCCAAAGTCCAAGATGAACTTGGAGAGAAAGTCGTTACCGCCTCTGCCGGAGGAGGAGCGGTTAAAGTTGAGGTCAGCGGGAAGCTGGAGTTTAAAAAGATTGAAATTGATCCGGAAGTTCTAAAAAGCGATGATCAAGAAATGTTGCAGGACTTGTTAATTGCCGCCGCCAATGAAGGTATTAGTAAAGCTCAAGAGATGGCAGCGAATGAAATGGCTAAAGTAACCGGTAATCTTAAAATTCCCGGACTGCCCGGTATGTTTTAATCTGGCCATTCCCTGTTTATACTGTTCTTTGCAGTGGAAGTGTCTGAAAAATAAAAATGATTTGGCAAAAATAAACCACCGAGAACACAGAGTTTACAGAGTAATATTAAAGTCAGGGTTGTTTTTATGACCTATGGAATTCAATTCAACAGTATCCGGCTTAAATGCGAAACGGTTTATTCTATTTTTTCTCTGCGTTTTCTGTGATCTTGGTGGTAATAAATCCAATGGCCCGAGAGTTTTATAATCGGGTTGTTTTCATGTTATTACTTTTACGGGTTATCGATAAAGGAGAGTACTCCATGCTGTATCCTCAAGCTATGAGTAAGTTAATTCATGAATTGTCCAAGCTGCCGGGAATTGGCCCCAAAACAGCCCAAAGACTGGCCTTTCATATTCTTGGAGTACCCGAACCTGAAGTGGGAAAATTGGCTGAAGCCTTGCTCGAAGCAAGGCATAAAATCGGCTTTTGCAGCATTTGCGGGCATTTAACGGAAGTGTCTCCATGTCAATTATGTAGCGATCCGTCGCGTGATCAATCCTTACTTTGTGTAGTCGAAGAGGCCAAGGATGTGATCGCCATGGAGCGGACCCGCATATTTAAAGGCCAGTACCATGTCTTGGGTGGCGCCATTTCTCCCTTAGAAGGTATCGGCCCGGACGATTTGCGGATTAAAGAGTTATTGCAACGGATGACGTCCGGTCAGTTTAAGGAAGTCATCGTAGCGACCGATCCCAATATTGAAGGGGAGACCACTGCTCTCTACCTTGGGAAAATTTTACACCCATTGGGTTATAAGGTGACTCGTCTGGCTAGGGGGCTGCCGGTTGGCGGTGACTTGGAGTATATCGATGAAATCACCTTAGGCAAGGCCTTGGAAGGCCGTACGGATCTTTGACCTGGTGTAGTGTCCCTCAATGATAGTAAAGATTAGCGGACATTACACTAGCTATAGATAATTTAATGCATAGAAATTCCTTCTCCGGATCATACTTCCTTATATTGGGAGTCCAATTTGGAATGAAGGAGATTGCTGTAGCTGTGGATAAGAGGAATCATAATACCGGTCATGGTAAATCCTTTTTAGCACGTTTCTTCGGATTATTTCAACTTCGAGAACGGGGCCAAATTTTGCCGGATTTGGTGGAAGATTTGGAACAAGCCTGGCGAGAATGGAAACATGCCCGGCTTTATTTTAACAATGTTACAGACCCGGATTTAATCGATTACGCCATTTTTAATATGGGAGCCACTGAAAAAAAATATATATACTTACTCAAGCAGGCCCGAGAAACCGGAATTAATGTTGAGGATTTTGAATATGGCCTGAGCGGGCGTACCCGTGATCGGGCCTACGACAAAGCTATGGTCTAAAAGGCTTCCTCTTTCCATAGATTTATTAATAATCAAGTTGGGAAGAGGGGTATGCAAAATGTCGACGGGCATGATTTTGACTTATTTTATCGCTTTAGGGCTTTTATATATTTTGGGGCGTACTTTTTGGCGTCCCTTCACTGCCGTGTTTCAGCTCTTATTTCGCGGGGCTCTCGGCGCTCTAGGAATTTATCTGTTTAACTGGATTGCCCTTTATTGGAGGATGGAGATTCCCATCAACCCATTTAATTCTTTATTTACCGGGTTACTTGGGATTCCCGGTTTGATTTCACTGGTGGTCATGAAATACTGGATCAAAATCTGAAACCCAAAAGCAGGACAGACACGAATCCTAAAGAGTGGGCATAGAGATATATTAACACGTTGCTTGAATTTTTTGATTCCGGGATCAGATACCATTCGAAATCGTGTGAAACATAGAGCGGGACGTAAGTATTTATACATGCCAAACGCTCTATATCAGTTCCCACAAACGAGCGGAGGTAAGGCGATGACTACCCCTGAATGTTTTGGCTGCGGTATGCCGGTCCCGGGAGGAATGTCCATTTTAGGGCAATACCTTTGCCCTTCATGTGAAGCGGCCTTGTTACGGGCAAAGGCCGACAAATTGGAATATCAGAATTGGATCGACAATTGTAAGCGCTTTTGGGAGAAAACAGGTTTTAATTTAAAAGAGATTGAAAATGAGGCGTAAGCCTTTTTTTTATGCCCGAGATCGTGTTCCATGCCAAATGGCTAATATTTACATCTCATCCTACCTCACCCCGCCTTCAGAGAAGGCGAGGGGTGAGGTCACTTTTTTGAAGGCGCGAGAGCCCCGATCCCCTGTTACAAAGTAATTATTTTAGCCCAGAATATGACAGCTAAGTCGTTTTCCTTCTTTATAAAGCCCCGTCCAGTCCGGGTGAAGCTATCGAAAAAAGAGGAAAGTTTCTTTGATTTGTCGAATGTACTGTTAAATGGATAAGCTTTTATCACAAAGCACAGCCCCTTTTTTCGAAGAAATTCGGCGATATGCCGGGGAGCCGCTCGTGGCGTTTCATACTCCGGGACATAAAGCCGGGCTGAATTGGGAGCACGAATGGCTAAGTTCGAAGTGGCTGGCTCACCTTGATTTGACTGAAATTCCGGCTTTGGAGTGGCAGGCCTCGTTGTTAGAGTCCGAAATGTTGGCAGCCGAGTTTTATGGGGCCGATCAGAGCTGTTTTTTGGTGCAAGGGGCTTCCCAGGGAATTTTGGCGCTGCTCATCGGAGCTTTTGATCCCGGGGACCAAGTTCTGGTTGCCCGTAATTGTCACATTTCAGTGATCCATGCCATCATTTTGGCGGACTTGGTACCGATTTATCTGGAGATCCCTTTTATAGAAGAGTGGGGTATACCGAGCGCTGTACCGGAATCAACTCTAGCGCAGAGCCTGGCGCTATTTCCGGATTGTAAAGGAGTTATCCTTACCAACCCAACGTATCAAGGGGTTTTGGGACCGCTGGCGGGATTAAGAAAGATTATCGGTGAGCGCTTACTGATTATTGATGAAGCTCATGGCGGATATTTCGGATGGTCTGGACTAGAGGGCTTTGATGCCTATCCCTATGCAGATGCCTGGGTTCAAGGCACTCACAAGATGTTGGGTTCAATGACCCAAACTGGTATCCTGCATCTGCGGAGCGGACGAATCGATGGGAATCGTATCAGGCGCAGTTTAGAGTTAATAACTACCACTAGTCCGTCATATATATTACTAGCTTCACTCGATTGTAACCGGAAATTTTTGGCCATAAGCGGTAAAGCCATGTTTAGGGCCAAAACTCCATCCATGCTAAAGCTAAAAAAAGAAATTGCAAGGCTTGGAGCTCTGCAGGTATTAGATGAGGAACGACTACCAGACCCCGCAGGAAAGATTGATCCGTGGAAATTATGTCTTTCCTTTAAAAGGCTTGGGTTTAGTGGCTATCAGGTCGAGCAGGTTCTACGGACCGAATTCAAAATTCAGGCCGAATATGCCGATTTCAATCAAGTTACGTTCTTGATGGCTCCGTGGCAAGATCCAAATGATCTTCGGACACTTCAAAAAGCTCTGGAGATGATTTGCCGGCGCATGGGGAATGAACAAGTTAATACAATATTACCGAGAAGTATTCCACCTCTGAAGCTGCATCCACGGGAGGCCGCTTTAGGGACAGGAAGTTACATAAATTTATTAGAAGCCGTGGGCCGGGTTTCGGCGGATATAATCGCTCCTTATCCCCCCGGAATCCCGTTAATAGCTCCAGGTGAATTAATTCGCGAGCAGGAAATCGTCCTTATTGAACGTGCCCTAAATAATGGAGGAATGGTGCGGGGCGTCTCGCCAAAGGGAGAAATCCGGGTAGCAAATTGTGGGTGACAGATGAATGGAAAACGGATACTTTATAACTCTGGAAGGCGCTGATGGCTGCGGAAAAAGCACCCAGGCCCATTTGCTGGTAGAGTATTTAAAAAGCCTTAACTATCCCGTGCTTTTGACCAGAGAACCGGGAGGGACGCCACTGGCGGAAGAAATTCGGCGGGTGATTTTGACTCCTAGTCCGGAGCCATTAACTCCGCTGGCAGAGATTTTATTATACGCGGCTTCCCGGGCTCAGCACGTTAGTCAATTGATAAAACCGGCACTAGCCGAAGGAAAGATCGTTATCAGTGAGCGTTTTATTGATTCCAGTCTGGCTTACCAGGGATACGCCCTGGGATGGGATTTGAAATTGATTGGGGAAATCAACAAAACTGCGGCTGCCGGTTTGGAACCGGATTTAACGTTTTTACTCGATGTAAATACGGAGCGGAGTATCAGCCGGCTCAATAACCGTTTGGATGCCAACAAGACCCAGGGGGATCGGATCGAATCCCGCGGATTTGCTTTTCAGGAAAAGGTTCGTCAGGGCTATTTGAAACTGGCCAAACAGAATCCGCGGATGATTGTGATTGATGCAGGCGGCAAAGGGGTTAAAGAGATTCATTCGGAGTTGATTCATTATTTAATGAATCGGGTCCCTGGAGTAAAAAGTTAAGAAAGGCAGTGATTGGTAATGAGACTGGTCATCACAATGGTACAGGATCAAGATGTAAATAAATTATTGGGAGTTTTAACCGACCATGGTTATTCCGCCACTAAATTGGCAAGCACCGGGGGATTTTTGCGTCAGGGCAATACAACCCTTTTAATCGGTGTTGAGGAAGCACAAGTTGAGGAACTCACCGGTTTGATCAAAGAAACCTGTCGTTCCCGGAAACAGTTGTTAACGCCGCTGGCATCGGTGGGGCGTACCATGAATAATTACATCCCCAATCCGGTCGAAGTACAAGTAGGGGGAGCTACGATTTTCGTTGTAGATGTACAGGAGTTTATTAAAATTTGAGCCATGAAAGTTAAAGGAACGGAATCAAGTCAAGTCAATCCCAAATTACTGAGCCGGTCGTCCAGTACCAGTTCGCACCAGGCTTCTTTTAGTGATACCTTTCGGGACACCGAGGTCAAACGCCGCAATGAAGCTTGTGAAAATATTTTACAGCAGATCGACGCTTTGGGAGAACGGCTAAAAAAAGGCCCAAATCCGGCAGAAGTCAAAAAATACCGCGCTTTAATCGGGGAGTTTGTGAAAGAGGCCTCCGGTCAGTCTTACGATCTCCATGAAGAAACCCATTGGGACAGAGAAGGGAATCGTAAAAACTTGGTGCTGGTGAGGCAAATCAACCAGTCGGTTGAGGAGTTGCTGGATGGCGTGATGAATCAGAAAAAAAAGCAAATCGACATCGTTGCTAAATTAACCGAGATTCGGGGTTTGCTGGTGGATCTTTATCTCTAAACTCTGTCCCTGAATTTAAAGGAGAAAAGTGTGGCTTTTTCTGATATAATTGGTCATAAGGAAGTTATTAAGGCGCTTAGGGGCGCGCTCGCAGAGGGTAAAACAGGACATGCTTATCTTTTTCTAGGTCCTGCCGGTGTGGGAAAGAAGACTCTGGCCCGTGCCTTTGCAAAACAATTGCTCTGCCTGGAGCCGGAGGCCGACTCTTGCGGCTGCCGTTCCTGCAAACAGATGGATACCGGATACCATCCCGATTTTGAGACCATTGTTCCCAGTGGTAATTCGATTAAAATCGATCAGCTGCGGGAGATGCAGCATAATGCATATTTACGGCCAATGGTCGGTACTCATAAGATTTTTTTCTTTCCTGAGGCTGAACAGCTTACCGAAGCGGCGGCCAATAGTTTCTTGAAAATTTTGGAAGAACCACCCTCCGGGGTTGTCTTCCTTTTTACAGCAGTCCGAGCCGACAACATTTTGCCGACCATCCGGTCTCGCTGCCAGGTTTTTCAGTTATTTCCAGTACCTTCGGAAGAAATTGCTCAGTGGCTGACTACGAAAGGCTTTGGGGAGGGAGAGGCCCAGAAGCGGGCCAAAACCTCAGGAGGAATTCCAGGGGTGGCATTAAGCGGAGAAGCGGAAACTTCCGGTTCAATTCAGATCAAGTTGGCGGATATTTGGAGAATGGATTTACTTGAGCTTTTGAAAATCGCCAGTGATCTTGAGAAAAAGGAACGGCGCGAGATTTCAGCCTTATTACAGGAATGGCAGGCTGAATTGAGAATAAATATGATTCAACAGGCCAAATCAGCGGGAAATTCTTCCGAGAGTGTTACCGAACAGTTATTTTTTTCAGAGAAATTAACCAGGGCCATCACGATGGTTGAAAGTAACGTAAGTTTGCGGCTGGTTCTGGAGGAATTTTTTATAGCCATAAAAGTGCATGCTAATTATAGTTGAGATTTACTATTTTCACGATTATCAATATTATCTATCAAGAGGTTTCAATTGTTGGAGTTAAATTGAAGGGAATTGGTTGAATGTCATACAATGTAGTGGGAGTCCGCTTTAAACAGGCGGGTAAAATTTATTATTTCGATCCCTGCGAGTTTGAAATAAAGGTTGGTCAAAATGCGATAGTGGAGACGGCCAGAGGCATTGAGTTTGGCCAGGTGATGATCGGCCCCAAAGAGGTGCCGGATGATAAGGTAACCTTGCCGTTAAAAAAGGTGATCCGGATCGCGACAGCGGAGGATGAAGCCCAGCTGCGCGAGAACATGGAAAAAGAAAAGAAGGCATTTACCACTTGCCTGGAAAAGATCGCTCACCATCAGTTACAGATGAAGCTGGTGGAGGTAGAGTACACCTTCGACCGCAGCAAAATCATTTTCTACTTTACAGCGGATGGTCGGGTGGATTTTCGGGAATTGGTAAAGGATCTGGCGACTGTTTTCCGGACCCGCATCGAACTCCGTCAAATCGGAGTCCGCGATGAAGCTAAAATGCTGGGGGGCCTTGGACCCTGCGGCAGACCACTGTGCTGCGGCACATTTTTAGGGGATTTTGAACCGGTTTCAATTAAGATGGCCAAAGAGCAAAACCTGTCCCTCAATCCGGTGAAGATCTCCGGAATATGTTCGCGCCTGATGTGTTGTTTGAAGTTCGAGTCCAATTGTTACCGTGAGGCAAAAGCGGACTTGCCGCTGATCGGCAGCAGGGTGAGAGTGGACGGCAAGGAAGGCAAGATCGTTGAGACCAATCCGCTGAAGGAGTCGCTGATTGTTCAATTCGGCGATGGAGTACGGAAAGAGATCCTGCTCAGTGCGGTGGAAGAGATTATATTGGGGAATGAGAACCCGACCTAACCCGCGTGTCCCAATTGGACGCGAGCCCTTCCCCAACGATGCAGATTCGAGGAGTTGATTCGAAGGGAAGGATAACCTGGATTCGTGAGGTCTAAGAGATTTTTTGACCTAACCCTTGCCCTTCCCTACGAAGCTATTTCGGGAAGTTGATTCAGAGGGAAGGGTAACCTTGATTCATGGGGCCTAAAAAATTTCTTTAACCTGAGGAAAGTGTGAAGTGAAACTTGGATTTACTTACAGTGGGTATCAGGCCAAAATTATTTGAAAAAGGCCGAAAGCTGGCGGCTGAAAGAAGATAACCTTATTTTTATGATAAATCCAAAAACAGGCTATTGATCTGCAGACGGGTTTATATTATAATAACATATGCGTTAAGTGCTTTAATGCATTGGATACATTTTGGCGGTGTAGCTCAGTTGGTACGAGCATGCGGTTCATACCCGCAGTGTCGCTGGTTCGATCCCAGCCACCGCCACCA
>JAEZKW010000098.1 GCA_023415375.1 Bacillota bacterium | reverse complement strand
GGAATTGCGGAACAATTCCTTAAAAAACGTGAACGTTTTTAGGGGAAGGGCTCGCGTCCAATGGGACGCGCGGGTTAGGTTGCACTTAGGTATCCTCGATTTTCATCCGTTCATGTTGCGATGTGGGTATATGTGATGATTTTTATATAAAGGGAATTATATATTGGTGTAAAATGGTTTGAAAATTTTTTAGCTATGTTATTAACTCAACTTTCGCAGGTTAAATTCGGCAAGTTACCGGTCCGGCAGCTCGATAAAGCTACTTCATATCAACGAACATGGAAAGGAGCATAACTTAATTTTTTCATTCCGTGTCTTGACAATGGGGGGCTATAATCTTTCTATATAAAACACCTTTACCTCCTTTTTCGGGTGAAGGTATTTTATTTTCATCTTCAAAAAAGCAAGAATTGCAAACTCTTTGGCAAGCAAAGCAAAGAATTGAAAGATTTTTCGCTTTATACTGAATATAAACAAAAACGGAGGTGATACAGCTTGATTAGAATTAAACCATGGATAGAAAAAAGTCTTACTATACGAAAGGTGTTGATCATCATGGCGCTGCCCCTTATTTTTTCCGGTTGCGCAAAACCCTGGATGAGCGAAAAGAACCTTACCAGGATAATCTTGCCAAATGTACATGGAGTCAAAGGTGAGCATTGCGAAAGTTCCGCGATGCTTAATGCCATGCTTTACTTAGGTTACCCCGTCGATGAACCAATGATTGTCGGCGGCGGCGCTGCCTTGGGATTTGAATATCAGAAAAGTAATTTTCCTTTCCTAGGTGGTCGCAGCCTGGATATGCGTGAGGTCTTTGCCGAAGGTTCCGGTATAAAGTGGCATACTGCTAGGCCCGATTCGGCGGAAGAATCATGGAAGGGAGTCGTCGAGTTGCTAAAAAAAGATATCCCGGTTGTATTAAGGGTGGACATGCGTTATCTGCCTTACCGTTATGGTGGTAAGTACGGTGCTGCTTATATGTCTTTCGGTGGACATTATATTACTTTGTTCGGGATTGACTTCGAGAAGGAAATCGCTTATGTAAGCGACCGTGAGTATGATCAGCTCCAGACCATCCGCTTAACGGACTTGGAAAAAGCGCGCAGTTCCAAAACCAAGGTCTTCCCTCCGGGCCGCGAATATTGCTGGGTCGAGCCCAAGCCTCAGGACTATAGGCTGAACTGGGAAAAAATGACCCGGAATGCCGTTCATAAACTTGTACAAAACTTGGAAAATCCTGCTTCAAATTCAAACAGCGGTCTGAAAAGGTTAAAGCTTTTCCCCGATGACATCCGGTACATTGAGACCTATGCCCAAAACCGCTGGTTATTACCGGTAATATTTACAAGCCTTCGTGGTTACATTGAAGAATTCGGCACCGGTGGGGCAGCTTTCCGGATGCTGGTCAGGGATTTCTTCAGCGATGCCTCCCACAATCTGAAAAATAAAGAGTTCAAAGAAACTATAGCAGCCTTTGATGAATCAATCGCAGCTTGGCATAATTTAGCGGGAGAATTCAAATCGATCTCCACCAAAATTAAAGATGCAAAGACCAAGAGTGCCAGAGAAGCATTGTATCAAAATGCAGCGGGTAAGGCGGAGATTCTTTACGAGAAAGAGGTGAAGCTGGTTGCAGCTTTAAAAAAGATTGATGAAACGGGGGATTAATTAAAAATAAATTTTGGGTTCCAAGGTGCGGTCCGGGTTTTGTCCCGGGCCGCTAATATACCTGTAAAATGTAGAGTGCGCCAAAAAAGGATTTCTTCCAACCCATGCGGAATTATAAACATTAAGGGAGGAATTCCCATTGAACGTTTACCCTGCATTAATATATGAGGAACGTATCAACAAAGTCTTCGAGTTTATAGAACAGAACTTGGATCAATCGATTTCTCTTCAATCCATGGCAGAGACAGCCTGTTTCTCGCCATATCATTTTCACCGCATATTCAGCGCATTGGTCGGTGAAACACCCGTAGATTACTTACGAAGGATTCGTTTGGAAAAATCCGCTTTGTTGCTTGCATATAAAAAAACCCTCTCCATTACCGATATTGCGATGCAATGCGGTTTCTCATCCCTGGCTGTTTTTTCTCGGGCTTTTCAAAGCCATTTCCAGACTTCGCCGAAATCTTACCGGCAAGATTCCTTTGGGCAATCAATGAACACCAGTGCAGAAAAGCATGTGAAACCCATATTAAAGCTTGAACGTGCGATTTATCAATCAATTTCTATAAAGCTGGAACACTTCCCAGCTTATACAGTAATTTTTGCCCGCCACCAAACTGGTTATAATAAAGAAATTGGCAACACCTGGAAACGTTTGATGCATTGGGCATTCGCGCATAATTTGCTTTACAATGACTCTTTGACTTTCGGAATTCCGCTTGATTCTCCGGAAGTTACACCTACTTGCAAATGCCGTTATTTTGCGTGTTTGGTAATTGATCCCGCACTAAAAGAGAGCATAAAATTGCCTGGATACTTAAACTTCATGGAGATTCCAGGCGGATTATATGCAATATACCACTTTGAAGGCATGGAACAGAATATTAACAATGCCTATAGCAATGTTTACGGTAATTGGTTACCGGCCAGCGGCTTTGAACCAGCCGATAGTCCTGCTTTGGAAGTTTATGACAAGAACAACCGGGAACGCTCGCAAGGAAAGTTCAAATTCGACATTCGTCTTCCGGTAATTGCTGTTTGAATTTACCTTAGTAAACTTATCTTCAAGCAGAGGCATCTGTGAACCGAGCGTGAAAAAAGATCCACCTTTTCCTGATGGATATAAAAAAGTAAAATTAAACCATGAATGATTTGTTTCAATTTTTGGGAGGTGGATTTAATGGTTATTAAGAACCGGTGTTTAATGGTATTGTGGGTGCTATTGGTTAGTCTTGTTTTGTTCGAATGCGCCGAAACAAAAGTCGATTACAGTCAATATCTTCAGGGTGATTATTGGCGGAGTCAGGCCCTTAACGACATCATTCCTTTTTGGGTGAATACCCTTGATAAGAAGGGTGGCGGTTATTTTACGGATATCGGCCGTACCGGCACAATCGGCAAGAATCCACTAAAATATCCCCGGATGGTTTCCCGCTTGGTTTATGGTTTTAGTACCGCTTATCTTCTCAGTGGGGATGAGAAATATCTTAATTTAGCTAAACACGGCCTTAATTATTTAAAAAAGTACGGTTGGGATCACAAATACGGCGGATGGTTTATGGAGCTGAATGCGGAAAACTTGCCGACTGTGCCGGTTAAGGTTCTATTTGATGAGACATACGGCAACGTTGGCCCGGTATTCTATTACTATGCCACTGGTAACCAGGAAGCATTGGATTTGGTAGCTCAAACGCACCGATTGATGAAAGAGAAGACTTGGGATGCGGAGTATCAGGGCTATTTTGATTGGACCGAGCAAGATTGGAGTATCAGTAACAGTAATATCGAAAAATCGTTTAATTCCCAAATTGACACTGCGTCTGCCTATTTGATTTATTATTACCTAAACATGAAAGAACCTGCATTATTAGATGATTTAAAGAAAATTGGGAATGTGGCGGTTGAGCGGATGTATGACCCGGATACCGTTTGCATTCGGGAAAATTATAGCAAAAATTGGAAGTATCTTGGGAGTTACCTGGGAGACCAGGATCAGATTGATATAGGGCATAACCTAAAAACGGCATGGGTATTATTGCGAATATACCAATTAACCAGGGATGAAAAATACTTAAATTGTGCCAAAAAACTATCGGCTAAGCTATTGGAGTCAGCCTGGGACAGCCGGTATTATGGGTGGTACTTTTCAAAAAATGCCCATCAACCAGCTAAGAATGATAACGAAAGGCGCAAGTGTTGGTGGACTCAGACTGAAGGTAATTTTATGCTGCTGAATATGTATAATATCACTAAAGATCGGCTTTACCTTGATTATTTTCAAAAGAACGCTTATTTCTGGGATCAATATATAGTCGATCATAAATACAAAGAAGTGTATCCATATGTTTCCGATTCCGGGATACCAGATGCCAGTGCTAATTATAAGGCAAATTTATATAAATCCGCTTATCATTCCATGGAAAACGCCTTGATGAATTATTTATACCTTCAGTTATATGTTCAGCGTCAAACCGCGGAATTACATTTCCTGCTCTCAGCTTCGGAAGATGGGACTAAACACTACGTTAAAATCATTGAGGACCCGGCCATAGTCATTAAAGAGGTAGAAATAAACGGTAAACGATGGGAACGATTTAATCCCAAGGAGGGCTATTTGATTCTTCCGAAGGGGGATAAATTGAAAGTACAGGTTGTTTTGGGTGTGGCAAAATAGAGAAAAAGAAAAAGCTCCGGAAGGTTATCTTCACGGAGTTTTTTGTGGGCGATAAACGGATCTTTTTGCCATAAAATTCCCTTTCCCGGGCAGGATATTGGAAGTAAAATATGGAACTATTTTTTAGGTTATGAAATGCAACCGACATGAATAAATATACATTGAAGCATAAGCGTTATAAATGAAATTTTCGTAAAATATTCTTAAATAATCCAAATATAGGCTTGCTGTTTATTCAATTTATATGTATAATTATTAACAATAGTTTTGGCGGGCTAGTGAAGCGTCCCCAAAATAATCTTACGGGGGCTGGACGCTACACTCAAAATGTAATGTCCCTCAATAATAGTAAAGATAATTCGCGGACATTACACTAGAAAAAAGTGTAAAAGAAGGTAAACGAAATGGTTAAAGTAGGAATTATCGGCGCCACCGGCTATACGGGCAGTGAATTAATCCGGATTCTTGCAGGGCATCCCGAAGCCGAGGTTACTGCAATTACATCCAGGTCCAATGAAGGTAAGAAATTAGAAGAGATTTTTTATCACTTTACAGGCTGGAATGGTCCGCTTTTCACCGGGTCCGATTCACCGGAAGCAGTCAAGGGATGTGACGTAGTCTTTTTGGCAGTACCGCATGGAGTAGCGATGGAGATGGTACCCACCCTCCTTAAAAACGGCCAGAAAGTAATTGATCTGGGAGCTGATTTTCGTTTTCGGGACTACAAAACTTTTGAAAACTGGTATAAACACAAACATTGCGAACCGGAACTGACTAAAACTGCAGTTTATGGCTTACCGGAGCTTTATCGCAAAGAAATTCGCAAGGCAGCCGTCATCGGAAATCCCGGATGTTATCCAACCAGTGTGATTTTAGGGCTTTATCCATTACTCAAAAACGGTTTGATCGATCCGGAACGGATTATTATCGATTCCAAGTCGGGAGTATCCGGAGCCGGGCGGAAAGCGGATATCGGTTATCATTACCCCGAATTATTCGGTAACTTTAAAGCATACGGGCTTGCAACCCATCGTCATACACCTGAAATCGAACAAGAGCTATCCAAAATAGCCGGAAAAGAATTGCAGGTATCCTTTACACCGCATTTATTGCCGGTGGCCAGGGGGATTTTAAGCACGCTTCACTTAAGTTTGACCAAGCAAATTACCACATCTGAAGTTGAAGCAATTTTCACTGAAACCTATCAGGGAGAACCTTTTATAAAAGTCGTTAAAGATCCGGGATTGCCGGAACTCAAAGGAGTGACCGGAACCAACTGTTGTCATATCGGAGTCCGGGTTGATCCCCGCACTCATCAATTGATTGTAGTATCGGTAATCGATAATATGGTCAAAGGCGCTTCCGGCCAAGCGGTTCAGAATATGAACCTGATGTGCAACTTGCCGGAAACCATGGGACTCGTGCAATGGCCGGTGTATCCGTAAAAGTTTAAAGAGAAAAGGTAAAAGAGAAAAAGATAAAGTAATTTTTGTGGCACCTGGAGGATATAAGATGAAGGAAATAGATGGCGGAGTTTGCGCTTCGCAAGGATTTAAGGCGGGAGCAATAGCTTGCGGGATTAAAAAAAATGGAAAGCTTGATTTGGCGCTGGTTGCTTCC
>JAEZKW010000318.1 GCA_023415375.1 Bacillota bacterium | reverse complement strand
TCGGGATAAGTCTGATAACGGTCCCGGACAGATTTCCAGTTACCCAGGAACCAACAATAAAGCCCGTCCCTGATCTGGGCGGGCTCACAGTGAGAGGCTTTCGGTAAACGGATGTTTTTGTAACGAGGCTCATATTCGGTCTGGATCTGGATGGTCCGGCTCTTTAAGGCTTCATTTTTAATTTCCTGGATATTCCCCATGGCCGCCGGACTGGTGACCTTGAAAATTACCGGCTGCCATCCGCCTTTCTTGATTGGATCGGAGATGGCAACTTCGGATCCGTTATAAACGTTGAGCAAAATCGAGATCAACGGGGAATCATTTTTGAGGCCCACGTCTTTCAGCTCATCCAGGCAAAAAGTAATTTTGCTTTCAGTATAGCGGCGGAAAGCGGCGGGGGTAATCTCCTCGAACCATTTGCCGTTTAAGGAAAGCTGACTGACGACTTCCAGGCAGCGGCTTTTACCGAGATTCGTAGAAGAATTGTGAAAAAGCCCACTTTCAGACATCAACCTTACTTTTTCACAATTCTTCTTAAGAAGAACTGCAATATACTGATTAAATTACAGTTTTCGCAGTTCTTCTAAGGAGCGTTGAAAAACAGGATCGGGTAACATTGGAACAACGGCTTTAAATAGGTGCCCATGATCCACAAGGTTACTAGATCATATTCGACGGGATGCCGTAAACCGAGATATTTCTGCAAATAAGAACGGACATTTTGAAAAATTTCGGCTGTAGCGGGAGACTCCACGCCGCTTTGATAGTCTCTAATACTTTCAAGACTCCAGCGGGGTTCCGAAAATGCCGGGCCATTAAACAGTTTACTGTTAGTTACCGGTATAATGCCGTTTTCCAAAAAACTGTCATCATTCCAGGGAATGACCTGGCCCTCGCTGGTCATAACTATAGCTTGGCTGCTAAAGGTGTTACCGGTTGCCGGCGGTAACCCGATCCCGACAAAAGCCGTATCTTCGGTAAAGTCCAGCGCCGGATGGATCTGTTCCATGGAGCGGGCCGGGGATATAAAATTTTTTGACATTTGGATTCTCCTTCATTAGAAATTGAAAAGGGAAAAGAGAAAAATTTAAATCTTGAAGGGTCCCGGGACTTGAAAACGATGAACATTGTTTTGGACCTCCTTTTTGGAAATTGAAAAGCAAATGGCCTGTCATCCAGGCACACTAGTATAGCGAAACGCTATACTTGGGAAAAACGTTCACAATTATTCGGTAGTTATTTAGCGAACGTTTTACGAGTGCCAAATATGCAGGCCGTTCTTTTTGGATATAAAAAAAACGTCTAACAGGGAGACGTTTTGGGATTGTAAGCCATTATTACAAATTCTTACCAATACCATTATACTACGGATTTTTGAAAAAAGTGTGTCGATTTTGTGTGACGAACTCTAGATGTTGATATGACGGTCAAAAAGAGGATTTTTGGGTCGTTTATCCTGATAAATGCCCGGTTGATAACTTTGGAGGTGGAAAGCCTCAATTGGAGCTGGTTTTGGAGATGAAGATTTAAGTTATCCACAGGGGAGGTTGTCATCGGAGAAAATTTAGAGGGGAAGGAGGCGTAGGAGGGGCAAGAGGCGATAAAAAATCTCAAACCCAATTTTAATACATTGACATATACAATATTATGAGATAAAATTCAATTATAAAAACGAAACGTTTCGCGCTAGAAGGTGAATAATTATACCTGCAACAATCAAAGATGTGGCCCGTGAAACGGGGCTGTCGCTTGCCACAATTTCAAAGTATTTAAACGGCGGCAATGTTTTGGATAAAAATAAACAATCGATTGAAGCGGCCATTCAGAAACTTGATTTTAAAGTCAATGAAATGGCTAGGGCCCTCAAAACCAATCGGAGTATGACGGTGGGTGTGCTAATTCCCAATTTTGAAAATATTTTTTTCACCAGTATTGTTTCCAATATTGAAAATGGTTTACTCCAAGAGGGTTACAGTACCATTGTTTGTGATTATAAAGAAAATCCGCGTTTAGAAGCGGAAAAACTCAATTTTTTACTTGATAAAATGGTCGACGGCATTATTATGATGCCTTTAACTGACAGCTATGAACTCATTAATGAAATTATGTTAAAGGATATTCCGGTGATCTTAATCGATCGGATGATTAATAATGTGAATTGTGATGTAGTTTTAGTGGATAATCTGAATGCATCTTACAATGCTGTCGAGCAATTAATTATTAGGGGACATAAACGTATCGGAATCATTGTGGGTCCGGAAGATGTTTATACGGCTCAAGAGCGATTAAAAGGGTATATCCGGGTGCATGAAGATTACGGCCGGGAAGTTGACCCGTGTTTGGTTAAATACGGTGATTATCAGATGCAGAGTGGATATGAATTGTTTCAAGAACTATTACAGAATAATCCACCGCCGACGGCTGTTTATGTAACAAATTATGAGATGACTTTGGGAGCTGTTATTGCTATCAATGAAACCAACATTAAAATACCGGAGGACTTATCGGTCATTGGTTTCGATAATCTGGCTTTAGCCCGGATAGTAAAGCCGTCCCTTTCGATTGTGGTACAACCCATGCAGCAAATCGGAGAGGTTGCAGCACAAATCTTATTAAGAAGATTAAGAAAAGACTTTAGCGGTTTTCCGGCGGTTGTGCGTTTGAAAACAGAGCTTTTAATACGTGATTCCGTAAGAAGTATTGAATCTTGATTTGTTTTGAATGATGGCGATATTCTAAACCAGTTGTTTGGTGCATAGTAATTTACGAGTTCATATTCATTCGATTTACCAAATCGAAACTTTATCTTACGCTAAAAAACGAAACGTTTCGCTGTATTATAAATTGAATTAACTGAAACGATTTACAACGAAGGAGTCGATAAAATGGCTAAACGCTTCTTGCTTGGAATTGATAGCGGTACCTCGGGATGCAAAATTACGATTTTTGACTTTCAAGGACAAGTCGTTGCCACTTCGGCCGGTCTGTACCATACGGATTATCCAAAAGCGGGATATGCCGAACAAGATGCTCGTGAATGGTGGAAAGTCACTTGTGAGGAAATTCAAGGCCTCCTTCATAACCATGGAATACAACCTGAAGAAATAGCGGCGATTGGGACAGACGGAATTAGCTGGGTCTGTCTTCCGGTAGACCAAAATGGGGAACCGCTTCGCAAAGCTATGATTTGGCTGGATCGTCGTTCTGAAAAACAAGCCTCCTGGTTAAAAGAGCATATTGGCGAAGATACGCTGATAAATTTGAGTGGCAATCCGGTAGATCCGGCTTACATAGTCCCCAAAATTTTTTGGATGCGTGAAAATGAGCCGGATATCTACAGACAAACCAAGAAATTCTTACAAAGCAACTCCTACATTGTTTTCAAATTAACTGGAGAATATTCGCAGGATTATTCTCAAGGGTATGGGTTCCATTTTTTTGATATAGCAAAAGGGATATGGAATGAAGATGTTGCCGAGCAAATGAAGATTTCACTGGATTTAATGTCGCCGTTGTTTCACTGCCATGATGTAGTTGGCACGATTACCCAAAAAGCCGCTTCCGAAACAGGTCTAGCGGTGGGTACTCCAGTGGTGGCAGGGGGGCTTGACGCTGCCTGTTGCACTTTGGGCGCAGGTGTGGTTTCGCCGGGTCAAACGCAAGAACAAGGCGGGCAAGCCGGAGGGATGAGTATCCTTTTGGATAAACCCCTAATTCACCCAAAGCTGATTTTGGGATATCATGTCATTCCTGATTTTTGGCTCTTACAGGGCGGAACAGTAGGCGGTGGAGGAACTTTAAGGTGGTTCAACCAGGAACTTGGCTACTATGAACAACAATTTGGCAAGAGTGTCGGAAAAAGTTCTTTTGAGATGATGAGTGATGAGGCGGCTGAGGTCAATGTCGGCAGTGACGGATTGCTCTTTCTTCCATATATGGCTGGAGAACGTTCCCCAATCTGGGACAGTAAGGCCCGGGGAGTGTTGTTCGGACTATCCTATGATAAAACCAGGGCTCATTTGATTCGGGCCATGATGGAAGGCGTCGGATTTTCATTGCAACATAACTTGAAGACTGCGGAAGAAGTCAATGCTTTTGTTAAGGAATTAATTAGTGTGGGGGGTTCTTCCAACAGTCAAGTTTGGACTCAAATCAAGGCCGATATCACTGAAAAGACAATTCATGTCCCATTTTCCGATCATGCTACCACTTTAGGGGCAGCCATTTTGGGTGGAGTCGGTATCGGGATTTACAGTAGTTTTCACGAAGCCGTTCAAAAAACGGTTCATATTCGAAGAACCCATATTCCCAATTCAGAGAATTATTCGGTATACCAAAAATACTACTCCCTTTATATCGAACTTTATCAAAAGCTACGTGACAGTTATGATACGCTCTATCAAATTACCAATAGGCAATAATAAATCAATGAATTTACTTGTAAATTAATTCAAGGAGGTAGAACTTTGAAGGCAGCAGTTTTGTTTGCATCCCGTGATCTGCGTTACACCGATTTCGAAACTCCGCAGATTAATGATCACGAGATTTTGGTAAGGATGAAGGCTACCGGGATCTGCGGTTCCGATTTGCCTCGTGTGCTGGGGGATGGCGCTCATTTTTTCCCGATTGTTTTAGGTCATGAATTTTCCGGGGAAGTCGTGGAAATCGGCAAGGCGGTTAGTAATTTTCAAGTTGGAGATCGTATAGCAGGAGCCCCTTTGGTTCCTTGTATGAAATGCGCTGATTGTCAGCGGGGTTGGTATTCGCAATGTAAAAGTTATACTTTTATTGGATCGAGGATTCCCGGAAGCTGGGCCGAGTACGTAAAGATGCCGGCTATTAATGCGGTAAAATTACCGGATGGGGTTACTTTTGAACAAGGTGCGCTTTTTGAACCGGCGACCGTAGCTTTACATGGTTTGTTGGTCATGGATTTCCGCGGCGGCACCGATGTTGCCATAGTTGGCTGCGGTACTATCGGAATGTTGGCTTTGCAATTTGCTAAGATATTAGGAGCAAAACGTATTTTCGCTTTGGATATCGATCCCGAGAAGCTTAAACTCGCCAAAGAATACGGCGCTGATTTTTGTATTCATACTGGAGATGTTAATTTTAAGCAACAAATTCAAGATTTAACCTCCGGACGCGGATTTGAAATGGTTGTTGAAAACGCCGGGATTGAATTCACTGAGAAGTTGAGTCTGGAAATAGCCGGTAACAAAGGACATGTAATGTTTATCGGTACGCCCTCCCGGCCGATTACTTTAGCGCCGAGAGAGTTTGAATATATGAATCGGAAGGAGTTGACTGTTGGCGGCTCTTGGATGTCCTATTCAGCACCTTTTCCCGGCAGGGAATGGGAGATGGTGGGTTATTATTTCCAGCAAGGTAAACTTCGTTTTAATGAATTGGTTGATCGGATCATTCCGCTTTCCGAAATTAACAGCGCTTTTGATGATTTGGCTGTTCCTGGTAAAGTCAAAGGTAAAATACTTTTGAAAGGATAGAACTATCATGGCATTAATGAATCCTATAGAATTCATTGCAGCGGCCCAGAAAAAAGGTGTAGCCATTGCAGCTTTTAATGTACACAATCTAGAAACTGTTCAGGCAGTTGTTGAAGCTGCCGCCGAAGAAAGAGCCCCGGTGATGATTCAGACCACCCCGGGAACCCTAAAGCATGCCGGTATCCCTTATATCGGAGCTATCGTAAAAACTGCTGCCGATCTTTACCGGATTCCGATTGCGCTCCATGTTGATCACTGTAGCTCTTTTCAGACTATTGTCCAGTGTATTCAATACGGTTATACCTCGGTGATGATTGATTCTTCCAAATTGGCTTATGCTGAAAACATTGCTATGGTCAGAAAAGTTGTCGAAGTGGCCAAGTCTGCCGGAGTAGCGGTTGAAGCCGAACTTGGTAGGATTGGCGGAACAGAAGACCAACTAACTGTGGATGAGCGCGAGGCTACTTTTACAGTACCGGAAGAGGCCAAGGATTTTGTGGAAAAAACCGGGATTGACACTTTAGCGATTGCTATCGGTACCGCACACGGGGAATACAAAGGGGAACCGAAATTAGACTTCGAACGTTTAACCGCGATTCACAATGAGGTATCCTTACCTTTGGTGCTTCATGGCGCTTCCGGAGTTCCTGATGAAAGCGTTCGCGAAGCAATCCGCAGGGGTATTTGCAAAATAAATATCGCCACAGAACTTAAGATTCCAATGGCTAAGGCTATCCAGGAGAGTTTTGCTAAGAACCCCAAGGAAAACGATCCCCGAAACTACATGGGGGCTGCCAAAGAAGCAGTAAAAAAAGTGGTCCGGGAAAAAATCCGTTTATGTAATGCCAGCGGGCTCGCAGATGAACTTAAATAATAGGTGAGAAGGAAAATATGAGAAAAATTCTGGCCATTAATTTAAACGCGGCAATCGATAAAGTCTATGCAGTAGATGATTTTAAGGTGGGAGGGGTTTTCCGCCCCCGGGATATGACTGCAACAGCAGGCGGTAAAGGGTTGAATGTCGCCCGGGTCAGTCATTTATTGGGAGAATCTGTCGTGGCTACCGGATTTTTAGGGGGCGGCAACGGACAGTTTATTGTACAGAAGGTCCGGGAATCCGGTATTACCGCTGAGTTTGTGCAAATTAGCGGGGAGTCGCGAATTTGTATTGCAGTGATGGATCAAAAAAACAATACTTCCACTGAAGTGCTGGAAGCGGGTCCGACGATTACGCCTTCTGAATGCGAAAACTTTATAAAACATTACCGGGAACTATTAAAGGATTGTAAAGTTGTTACGGCTTCAGGAAGCCTTCCAAAGGGAGTACCGACCGATTTTTATCGAAAACTGATAGCCGAGGCGAAAACTCAAAATATACCCTTCATACTAGACACCAGCAGCGCCGCCTTGACTGAAGGCATTGGTGGAATGCCTTATATGATTAAACCCAACCAGGAGGAGGTGGGAAAACTTCTGAGCCTTGATCTTGATACATTGAAAGAACAGGCCGAAGCAGTTTGGCAACTACGGCAAAAGGGTATTGAATTGCCCTGTATTACATTGGGCAAGAACGGTTGTGTTGCGGGACTCGCGGAAGGAGTCTATCATTTCTATGGACCTGCCATTGAAGTGTTAAACACCGTTGGTTCGGGTGATTCATTTGTTGCAGGTTGTGCGGTAGGAACAGCCCGTGGTTTGCCTCAGGTTGAAATCATCCGACTCGGTATGGCATCTGGTATGGCAAATACTCAGTTTTTTGAGACGGGTATGGTATCGCTGGAATTGGTTGAGAAGTTTTTGAAACAAATTCAATTTGAGGTAATAAAACAAGCCAATTAAAAACATAATTCTGTTTTCAATAAAGCGAGATATTATTAATCATTATATTTCAACCAACCATTCTTAAGAACATAGCCAAAACATAAATTTAAGGAGGTTTTTCGATGACTGCACAAAGTTGGTCAATTGCCCCGGATGGGGTTAATCCTGGGAAGGTACCCCAAAGAACACTCCATACCGGAGCTAAAATGCCTGCAGTTGGGCTGGGTACATTCGGATCGGATCGTTTTAGCGGAGAAGACATTGCCGAAGCTGTAAAAGGGGCTATTTCAGTCGGATATCGCCATATTGACTGCGCAGCCGTATATGGCAACGAGCATTTGATTGGCAAGTCCCTTCAGGAAGTTATGCAAGCAGGTATCAAGCGTGAAGAGCTTTGGATTACTTCTAAAGTTTGGAATGACATGCATGGTGACGGTGATGTGTTATTATCCTGCGCTAAGACATTAAAAGATTTAAAATTGGAATATCTTGATCTTTATTTGGTTCACTGGCCGTATCCGAATTATCATGCTCCGGGAGTTGACGTAGACTCAAGAGATCCCCATGCCCGCCCCTATATCCACGAAGAATATATGAAAGTTTGGCGGCAAATGGAGCGGCTGGTCGAGATGGGCCTGGTAAAACATATCGGTACTTCCAATATGACCATTCCGAAAATGAAACTATTATTAAGGGATGCTAAGATTAAACCGGCATGCAATGAGATGGAATTACATCCTCATTTTCAGCAACCTGAGTTCTTCAAGTTTGTGATGGATAACGGCATTGTACCAATTGGTTTTTGCCCGATCGGTTCCCCGACGCGCCCTGATCGAGATAAAACCGAAACCGACACAGTGGATATTCAGGACCCGGTTATTTTGAAAATCGCCAAACGACTCAATGTCCATCCGGCTGTTGTTTGCGTGAAATGGGCTGTTCAACACGGCCAGATTCCGATTCCATTTTCAATTCACCGCAACGAATATATAAGCAATTTAATGTGTTCAGCCGTGGATCCTTTAACGGACGAGGAAATGAAAGAGATAGCCGGGATCGATAAAAACTGCCGCTTAATTAAAGGACAGGTGTTCTTATGGGAAGGGGCTAAAGATTGGCAAGATCTTTGGGACCTGGACGGGAAAATCGCCCAATAAAAATGTATTAAAAATCTTGGCTCCACTATCCAACAGAGTTCATGCTCTTCTCCGTGTCTCTGTGGCCTATAACATTAGCCACAGAGGCAGCGGCACCAAGGTGCCGAAGACACAGAGCAAAGATATTTTATAACAAACTGTTCTTAAGAATACAAGAAAATTTTTTAGATAGGAGTTATGATCATGCTCAAAGGAATTCCTAAAATTCTCTCTCCGGAGTTGCTTGCTATCTTAATGGAAATGGGGCACGGCGATGAGTTGGTAATTGGAGATGGGAATTTTCCTGCTGCTGCTTATGCCCAAAGATTGGTGAGGGCCGATGGACATAATGTGCCAGAACTGCTAGATGCAATTTTAAAATTGTATCCACTGGATCCCTATGTTAAATGTGCTGTCAGCCTCATGGAGGTTGTTCCGGGAGACCCGGTCAAAACCCCCATTTGGGATGAGTACCGCAAAATCGTAAAACAACATGAGCCGGAGGCTAAGTTTGAGAATATCGAGCGTTTTGCTTTTTATGAAAGAGCCAAAAAGGCTTATGCCATTTTAGCCACAGGTGAATCGGCCCTTTATGCGAATATTATTCTCAAAAAAGGCGTTGTGGTAGAATGAGCAATTTGTTTCTTTGCTAGGCAAACAGCCAATCACGATCCGGGAAATGAACCGGGCAAATTTGTCGGGGCTGTCCAAAAAGCTAGATTAAAAGCAATAGAATACATCCTATCGACATCTTAAAGACAACATTCTAATATACTAGCTCGAACATTAATCTTCTTTTAGGGCAGCCTTCGGATCGGTATTAGAGGGTAATGATATGATTCTTCGTATCTGTCAAGTTTAAACTCAGTTCATTTCTTCAGAAATATTAACCAGAAGGAAAAATTTACGATTTGTTAAATTATTATTACAATCTAACAAGTCAGGAAGTGTTTTTGTGGCATTTCGAAATCTTCCGGAAAGTTTCGATGAAATTCTTAGAATCAAGAATTTGCGTATTGATGAAATCAGCAAAGGATGCAACCAAATCAATCTGGATTTAAATATGAATGAGATTCATGCGATAATGGGTGAATCCGGCGCTGGAAAGACAGGCCTCGCCCGGATTCTGGCTGGGATGAATTGTCCAAGTCAAGGCATGATTTATATAAATAATCAACGAGTAGAGATCAAGGACCCTTCGCAAGCGTTATCCCTAGGAATCGGTGTTTTATTTCAAAATACCAGTTACAGTATTATTCCTCATTTGACTGTCAAAGAGTTTCTTTACATATGGTTCGATTCGTTTTTCATTTCCAACAAAAGATTAGCCAAAAAAGCCATTGAACTTTTGCAAGAATATGAGATTAATCTCAATCCAAACCGTTTTATCTCCGAGTTGAATCAGGAAGAATATCGCATCCTTTTCTTAATGAAAATTTTAGCGCGCGAACCTGCTATTATCATTTTGGATGAACCCGCTACAGATTTAAGTGAATCCAAAAAACAGCATTTTTTCCGGATTGTTCGGAAATTTGCAGAAAAGGGAGGAGGCGTTCTTTATCTCTCCAATAAATTGGATGAAATTCTGCAGATCAGTGACAGGGTTACGATTCTAAAAGACGGCGGAACAATTGATTGTTTTACCATCGATGATGCCAAAAAAAATCCTCAAAAAGTTTTGGGGCGTTATTTTGGACGTGAGGCAGGCAATAATTTAAGTGATGATGAATTCAAAGATGTTATTGATATGATTCTTCATTCCACTGAATTGCTGACCTCGGAATACGAGCTGCAAGACTTATTAAATTTACTCGCTGAAAAAATCACCGAGGCATCAAAAGCCGACGGCAGTAACATTATTTTACTGGAAGAAACCTCCATGAATATGGTGGAGAGTTTTCGGCATTTGCCTCAGGAGATGCAACACGTCGAATTAAAAGATGATATCATCCGGAATGTAATATCCGATGGTAAACCGTTAGCTGTTCATTCCATTGACCGGGTAGAGATGGAACGGCTTTTTAATGAGTCCTGTAATGTAAAGTCAATGGTATGCGTCCCGATTAAGGTTCGCACGAAAATCAATGGTGTTATCGAAGTATTTTACTCCGAGCGGAAATATTTTACGCAGGAAGATATTGAGTTATTGATGACTTTTGCAACCCAAGTGGCTATAGCAGTTGAAAATAGCCGTTTACTAGGACGGTCTACTCTGCTAAAAGAAGCCCATCATCGTATCAAAAACAACTTGCAATCGATTATCAGTATGTTAATTTTACAACTGCATACGGAAAACCAAAAAAGTTTGGATGCCATCATTTGGCAAATCATTGATCGGATTAAAACCATTGCCAATATTCATGAAATCCTATCCAAAGATGAACAAGGGATTGGGCTTATTAACTTTCAGAATTTAATAAAACTTATTGTGGACAATTTTAATGAAAAAGACAGCTTAAGTAACATTGACATTGTAATTGATGCCGAAGACCTTTTTGTTTCATACCGTACTGCCACTTCACTGGGTTTGATTGTAAACGAACTTTTGGCCAATTGTTTTGAACATGCTTTTCCGGGAGGAACCGGAAAGGTTATTCTCTACCTCCACCATGATGAAAACCAAGTTTTATTACAAGTAATTGACAATGGCGTGGGATTTGAAAAAGAACACCTTCAATCGATGGGCACCCTAGGTCTTTCATTGGTCAAGACTTTGGTAAATAGGGATTTGCGAGGAACTTTGGACATTATGAGTCAAATGGGGACCCGAATTACAGTTGTATTTCCGAAAAAACAAGTTAATTATTAATCTCAATATTACCGCTTAAATAAATGACAAGCAGGTGAGAATATGAAGGGCCTAAAAATTGTTGTTGCTGAGGATGAAACATTAGTTGCCTTAAGTATCATTGCCCAATTAAAGGAACTTGACTATCAAGTGATAGGTGATGCAACGGATGGTGTCGAGGCTTTGGAATTATGCGGACAATTACGACCCGATTTAGTGCTCATGGATATTAATATGCCGCGTCTGAATGGCATTGAAGCCGCCAAATTAATCAAAGAAAAATGGCAAATACCTGTTGTTATTATTAGCGGATATTCGGATGAAAAGTTGATCAAAGATGCAACGGAGGCCGGGGTTATTAGTTATTTGATTAAACCGGTAACCAAACAAAATCTGGCTCCTGCCATTGAAGTCGCTGTGAAGAATTATGGTGATTTTTCAGCGGCCCGGGAAGAAACCAACCGTCTGCGGCAAATGTTGGAAGAAAGAAAGTTGTTGGAACGTGCCAAAGGGATTTTAATGTCTAAAGTTAACATTACGGAAGCCCAAGCCATGAAAAAACTCCAGAAGTTGAGCAATGAACGTAATGTCAAATTGGCGGAAATTGCGAGGGATATTATTAATGCCGATAAATATTTTTCTTGAAGGTTGTTGACATTTTATTAACCAAATCTTATAATTATTTTAATGTAAGTTACAAATGAATCAAATTCAAACACTCATGGTGGGTGTGCGAATTCGGCGATGAACGCCAGATTGTTGATTTTTTTATAATCAACAACTGGCGTTTTTTTGTTTTTTTTATAAATCAAGAAAAGAGGTGTTTTGTAACAAATCAGTAAACTCAGGTTGTTTTGATTTCAATTTTCTGAAAAAGTCGTTGATGAAATGCGTGAAAATTTTTTGGAAAATTGATTGAAAGGGTTATGAGCTGAGGGTGTCCCGAAAGTAAATTTAAAACATCTTTTTCGACAGCCTCAAGGATAAAGGAGACATTTGTAATGAGTGAACTGCTTTTAAAGATGGAAAATATCCGAAAAACTTTTCCGGGTGTGGTAGCCCTTGATAATGTCAATATGGACTTATATCGTGGGGAAGTCCATGCGATTTGCGGCGAAAATGGGGCTGGAAAATCGACATTAATGAAAATCTTAAGCGGAATTTACCAACCGGATTCCGGAGCGCTCTATTTAAAAGGGCAAAAGACTTCAATTCATGGTACACAATCTGCCCAACAGCTTGGCATTTGTATTATTCATCAGGAATTAAATCTGGCACCTCATCTTACAGTGGCTCAAAATATGTTTTTGGGTAGAGAACCTATGATATATGGGAAAATTATTGATGAAAAAAAGCTTAATCGAATGGCTACTGAAATTCTACAATCACTTCATTTGGACATCAAGCCCACAACCTTAGTTAAAGATTTAAGTGTGTCCAAACAACAAATGGTGGAGATCTGTAAAGCTCTATCCGTAGAATCGCAAATTTTAATTATGGACGAACCGACTTCCGCCTTGAGTGAGGCAGAAATTGATGAATTATTCAAAATTATTCATAAGCTTAAAACGGAAGGCGTCGGTATTTTTTACATATCTCACCGTCTGGAAGAACTTAAACATATCGTTGATCGGATTAGTGTATTACGGGATGGTTGTTATATTGGGACATGGGAATATGGGCAACTATCCTTGGATGAAATTATTGCCAAAATGGTGGGCCGGACTTTAAGTGATAAATTTCCCCACCGTGATTCGACAATTGGTGAAATTGTCTTTGAGGTCAGGAATATTTCCCGAAAAGGGATTATTAAAAATATATCATTTCAACTTCACAAAGGGGAAGTTCTAGGAATAGCCGGTCTTATGGGAGCTGGACGAACGGAACTGGCTCGGGCTATTTTTGGCGCCGATCAAAAGGATGAGGGCCAAGTTTTTCTGGAAGGAAAAGAGATTGCCATTTCCAGTCCGTTGGAAGCGATTAAAGCCGGAGTTGCCTATCTTTCAGAAGATCGAAAACGCGATGGATTAGCCTTGAATTTGGCAGTGGACAAAAATATAACTCTAGCGAATATCTTTTCAATTTCCAATCTTTGTGGAGTTATATCCAGACACAAAGAAGAATCATTCGCTGAAAAATTTGTCAAAGATTTGCATATTAAAACACCGAGTTTGGATCAGCGCGTCAATAATTTAAGCGGTGGTAACCAACAAAAAATAGTCATTGCCAAATGGTTATGCCGCAATTCACAGGTGGTTATTTTCGATGAACCGACCCGAGGAATTGATGTAGGTGCGAAGTTTGAAGTTTATGAACTGATGAATCAACTTGTAAAACAAGGCGTCGGCGTGATTATGATTTCTTCTGAACTTCAAGAAATTATCGGTATGAGCGACCGAATTATCGTTTTGCATGAGGGTAGAATTACCGGTGAACTTACAAAGACCGAAGTGACTCAGGAAAGAATACTCAATCTGGCGACCGGGCTGGAAAATCAGAATAAAGAGGTAATGTAACATGAATTCGACTGAAAAAACAAATAATCAGTTAATAATGGGTTTCGTAAATCCCAATTTATTCGAAAAATTTGCTGCTTTTGCAGCGTTGATTCTCTTGGTAATTGTTTTTTCTATTATATGTCCACCTTTTCACACAATTAATAATTTGTTAACGGTAGCTTTACAAACCAGTATTATTTCATTTATTGGTATCGGTGTTACCTTTGTTATTATCACTGCAGGAATCGATTTAGGTATTGGTTCAGTCATCGCTTTGGCTGGCGTGGTAACCGGTCTTGCAATGAATGCTGGTGTCCCGTCGCCGATAGCGATTTTATTGGGATTGGTGGTAGGAGTTATCTGCGGTTTATTTAACGGCTTTGTGATTTCCAAAATGAAATTACCACCTTTTATTGCAACACTTGGAATGATGATGATTGCCCGTGGCACTGCGCTTTATATTACCAATGCCGCTCCAATTACTGTTTCATCACCCTTTTTTGATCTGTTAGGCAGTACAATACCGGGAACAATCATTCCTGTACCTGTAATTATTATGATTTTAATTGCATTGATTTTTGGATTCGTATTAAAGAAAACCCGTCTTGGCCGGTATGCGTATACCATTGGTTCAAACGAAGAAGCTGCAAGGCTTTCGGGATTAAATATCAATCGTACAAAATATATGTTATATGCGATTTCAGGCTTGTTATCAGCAGTAGCAGGTATAGTACTGGCGTCCCGTTTATCAACGGCACAAGCTACAGCTGGTAATTCTTATGAACTTGATGCAATTGCCTCAGCGGTTATTGGTGGTACCAGTTTGAACGGAGGCGTTGGGACCATCATGGGGACCATGATCGGTGCCTTTATCATCGGGGTACTCCGCAATGGTTTAAATATGTTGGGTGTATCATCGTTTATTCAATCAATCGTGATAGGAGGTGTGTTAATCGTAGCTGTTTATATTGATCAGTTGCGAAATAAAAAAGCCTGATTAGAAAGTAAAGCAAGTGAGAGTAAAATTATTAGGAGGGGAAAAAATGCTTAAAAGCAGAAATCTCATTATCATGATGGCTGTAATTTTTGTTTTAAGTTTTGTCATTGGAAATGTTTTAGCATCTACAGAGGATATTGCAGTTATCGTGAAGACCAATAATTCGTCCTATTGGCAAGTTGTTAATAAGGGTGCGCAAGCCGCAGCAAAAGAATTGGGTATTGCCATTTCTTATGATGGGCCGGCTGCTGAAACCGATATCAATGGTCAAGTTTCATTGGTAGAAAATGCTATCAATCGTCAAGTAAAAGGAATTGTGCTTGCTCCGTGTGATCCCAAGGCTTTGGTGAAAGTTGCCGAAAAAGCCAAAGAACAAAAAATTGCTTTAATTGGTATTGATTCAGCCCTCGACACTCCAACCGACTCCTTTTTAACTACTAATAACGTTGTCGCTGGTCAGAAAGCAGCTGATGAATTGATTAAGCGGGCTGGAAAAACTGGTAAAGTTGCTTTAATGCTTTATGTTGCCGGCGCTGGCAGCTGCGTTGACAGAGCCAAAGGATTTACCAACCAAATTAAAGCTAAAACCAAGATGAAAATTGTAGGACCGTTCTATTCCGATTCCGATTCTGCCAAAGCTTTAAATCAAATGACTGATGTTATGGCTTCTAATCCGGATTTGAAAGGCGTTTTCGCCGCTAATGAACCTACTGCAATTGGTGTTGGTAAAGCTATTGATACCGCAGGTAAAGCTGGTAAAATCGTAGCCATTGGTTTTGACGGCGCTCCTATCCTCCAAGATTACACTAAAAAAGGCGTCTATCAAGCAATCATGGTTCAAAGCCCTTATAATATGGGTTATATGGGAGTTAAAACCGCTTGGGATAAAATCAAAGGAAAGCCCATTCAAAAATTTATCGATACCGGTGTATTTGGCGTAACAACCCAAAATATTGCAACGGATGAAGCTCAAAAAGCATTAGGAAACAAATAGGATAATTTCATTTTAGAGGTCTGCCAATTTTGGCAGACCTCTATTTTTCTGGTGAACTCCAATTTATTTTTCCGTATTGAATCGTAATCAAAATCCCTGATTTCTGGTATTAACATGTTTTAAAGAATTTTACGGAGGGATTTAGTGATGAAAAAATACGTCAAGAAAAACATAATAGTATTTTTGTCTCAACCGCTTATCCAAAAAATACGGGTTTTTCATTTGATCTTAAGTATTATTGTGATAATGGTTGCTTTTACAGCAATACAGGGTTATATGGTATTAGGTTATATCGATTCTCAGCAAAGAGCCAACCAAAAAATGTTTAATTCTGCGGTGCAATTTAGGAACGAGACCGATGCCTTAAAATCCGATTTGCTTTTTATCAGAGAAAATTATTTAAAACGTTTATCTAAGCTGGCGGATAGCAGCTCTTTAGATTATACTTTTCGTTCCATTGATAAAAATATAGCAAACATAAAACAAATTACGAAAACGACTTCGTCGAACAGTCGAATCGCCGAACTTGTTTTGGATCCGGCGAAAGATCTTATTGTAACTGTGAAAAAATTAAAGACATTAGCTTATGCTGCGGATACAAAAGAAAATTTTCTTGAATGCGAAACCATATTATTTCAGGCCCTTAAAGATATCGGCAATATACAAACCCAAGTTCAAGAAAGTTCTTATAATACTTCAACGGATAGTAAAAATGCTTCCCAGAACCAAAGAACGATGGCAATCCTTTTGTTAGTTACTGGGACTTGTATTGCGGTAATTATTGGGATATTGATTAATTTTTCGATATCTTGGCCAATGCAAGAGATTATTAAGGCGGCACGTGCAATGGCTGCCGGCGATTTTACTCAAACTATAGACTCCTTTGGTTGCCGGGAAACCTATGAGGTCGTCAATGAACTGAATGTTTCGCTTAAAAGCCTCCGCGGTCTTATTCATAATCTTAACCAAGAATCGGAGCAAATCGATAAAGCGAGTGAAAATTTGAAAACTGCTGCAAAAGATTCAGGACGGTCGGCTGAGGAGGTGGCGAAGGCTATGCAACAGTTGGCGTATGCCTCCTCAAATCAAGCCGAACAAGTCAACCAAACCGCTAGTACTGTTGATAAGTTGGGAGGCAAAGTTTGTAAGGTTTCCGAGCAGACTCTGGATATTGCAAAATCTTCTGAACAAGTAGCTCTTAAAGCACAGAGCGGACGAAAACTTACGATCGAAGTGGCTGATGAAATCAATCGAATATTTTTAGCAACCAAAGCGATCGGAGATGTTATTCAAGAACTCGATAAAGCTTCAAAAATTATTGCGGAAATTTCCACGGAAATTAGGGAAATAACCGATGAAACTTCGTTACTCTCATTGAATGCATCGATTGAAGCTTCCCGTGCAGGCGAACAAGGGAAAGGCTTTAGTGTTGTCGCCCATTCGATTGGGAGGCTTGCCGAGCGATCCCGGGGGGCTGCTCAAAGAATCGATGATCTGACCAACCACATGATGGAGCGTGCTGAACAAGCAGTTCGGCTCATGGAAAATGGAGTTGAAAGGGTTGAAGGAGGAAAAAATTTAGCAGGCAAAGCTGCAGTTACATTTGAAGGCATTTTTGATGAATTGAAAATAGCTTTGGAAAAAATTAACGAAGTGGCGAAGGCTGCCCGGGAAATGAGCGAAGATAACGAAAAAGTAATCGCTGCTGTTGCCAATATTGCGGCTATCAGTGAGGAAAGTATGGCTAGCAGCGAAGAAGTTTCAGCTTCAGCGGAAGAACAAAGTGCTGCAGCACAAGAAGTGAGTTTACTCGCTGAAAATCTACTCCGTATATCGAATGAAATGAAGAATACAGCAAAAGTATTTAAAGTTTAATGAATATTGCATTTTAAGAGGACCATGCCTTTTTTTAGGGATATTGCAAAGAACAGATTCAATGCTATAATACCATTAATCTGTTCTTTGAAGATGGAGTATAAATTACAAATGAATGATTTTGTGAATTATTCCAAAAATTTTCTAAAAGAAAATATGCAACGCTTTACCCCTATGATTAGCTTATTAATGATTTTTATTCTATTAACTTTTCTTTCACCCTATTTTTTAACTTGGGATAATCTATGCGCAATTGGTGTTCAAATCGTAGTGACGGTTATTTTGGCCATTGGTGAAATGATGGTTATTATTTGCGGGGGTATCGATCTTTCAATAGGCTCTGTTTTAGCTTTAAGCGGAATTATTACTTCAGTGATGTTGGTTCAAGGATATTCCGAGACGTTAAGTATTATCTCGGGCACTCTGGTAGGAGCTGGTTGTGGGTTTATTAATGGCTTTTTAATCAGTAAGGGAAAATTGCCGCCGTTTATTGTGACTTTGGGAATGATGGGAGTGGCCCGGGGAATGGCTCTCGTTATTAGCGATGGTGTTGTTATATCGGGTTTCTCGGATTCTTTTTCCTGGTGGGGAATGGGAACCCTTTTCAGAGGCTTTCCGGTGCCGGTTTTTTTGATGATCATGATTGCTATGATTGGCCACTTCATTTTGAGATATACCCGTTTTGGACGTTTAAGTTATGCTGTTGGAAGTAATTCTGAGGCGACTCGGCTATCCGGAGTGAATGTTGATAATTATTTAACCGGCTATTATACAATGTCCGGACTTTTGGCTGGGTTTGCCGGTATTATTTTAGCATCCCGCTTAAATACGGGGCAACCAACAGCCGGAACAGGTTATGAATTGGAAGTTATAGCAGCCTGCGTTATGGGAGGCGCTTCTTTACGAGGCGGGGTTGGTACGGTTTTGGGATCAATTATCGGTGGTTTAATTATGGGATTGTTGCGGAACGGTTCTAATCTGTTAAATGTTTCAGTATTTTGGCAACAAGTTTTGGTCGGAGTGGTTATTGTAGGAGCTGTGTATTGGGATCAACACCGGCCACGCCAGAGGAATAAAAATTTGGACAGTTAAGGATAGAAAATGGAGTGGTGGTAATGAAGAAACGCTTCAAAGTTATCGTATTATTCGTTGGCATCATCATGCTCTTTTCGCAATCTTATGCCGAACCGCCCAAAAAGTTTACCATTCTTGTTTGCGCCAAGACGTTATCCACTTCCTTTTGGTTAACAGTCCGGGCTGGAGCCTATGCTGCCGGAAAACAATACGGGGCTGAAATAATTTTAAAAGGGCCGGTTGTGGAAACTGATATTGCTGGACAGATATCGATTGTCGAAGATTATACCAATAAAAGGGTTAATGCAATTGCCCTTGCAGCCTGTGATGTCAAAGCGTTATATGCTCCTGTTAAGAAGGCTCTCGATAAAGGTATTCCTGTTATTTCACTCGATTCCGGATTGGATCCCGATCCGACCCTAAGTTTGGTTGCAACCGACAACCTAAAAGGCGCAATCGATGCCGGAAACACATTAGCTACACTAATAGGCGAAAAGGGGAAAGTGGCATGTATTCCCTATATCCCGGGCGCCTCTACTTCCATCTTACGGGAGCAGGGCTTTAAATTAGCTATTAGTAAATTTCCTAATATCAAATTAGTAGCGGTTCAGTATTCGGAAAGCGATGTGGCTAAAGCAATGTCGGTAACTGAAAATATTTTAACGGCTAATCCTGATTTAGACGGTATTTTTGCTGCCAATGAACCCGGTGCTATTGGCGTTTCTCGGGCTGTTAAAGTGCGTGGCTTAGCGGGAAAAGTCAAAATTATAGCTTTTGATGCTTCACCCCTGGAGATTGAAATGCTTCAAAATGGGACGATTCAGGGATTGGTTGTCCAGAACCCTTATAATATGGGATACACTGCGGTGAAAGCGTGTATTGACGTTTTACATGGAAAAAAGATTGCCAAACGAATTGATACCGGCGTAGAAGTTGTAACGATGAAAAATTATAATCAACCCTACATTCAAAAATTACTATTTCCCCTCAAAAAAGCCAATTAAAAAGAAAGTACCCTTTTTGATGGCAGTTTTTAAAATCCAAATCTAAATTTATGGAACGATTATCTTTGGAAGGACTTTTCTTTATTAAGACGAATAGTCATGAAATGGGTTTCATACAAATTATATTATATCAATGTCCATTTCATTTAATTGTTATTGCAAATTATGAAAGGGGTTTCATAAAGGGAACAATGGCAACCATTTATGATATTGCAAAAAAGGCTGGAGTTTCAATTACCACAGTTTCCCGGGTTATCAACAACCACCCGTATGTTCAAGAAGAAACTCGCCAAAGAGTCAAACAAGTACTAGAGGAAAGCAATTTTATTCCGAATAGCAACGCCAGCAGTCTGGTGAGAAAAACAACAAATACGTTTGCGGTGATGGTACCCGATATCACCAACAATTTTTTTACCACCTTGTTGCGTGGCATCGAAGATAAGGCCAATGAAAATGGTTTTGCCGTTATTTTCGGGAATACGGATGAAAACAGCGCTAAGGAATATTCCTACCTGCAAACTTTTATGGAGCGCAGGGTTGACGGTCTGATCATTGATCCAGTTTTGGAACAGAGCAAGAATCTAAAATCAATTATCAAAAGAGAAATTCCCCTGGTACTCATCGACCGCGAAATCAATCATTTACAAATTGATTATGTGGGCTCCAATAATTCAAAAGGCGCAGAAGATTTGGTACATTATCTCATTGGGCTAGGGCATAGACAGATTGCGCTTGTTTCGGGTGCTCCGGAGATATCCGTTTACCGGCAACGGATGGAAGGGTATAAAATTGCCCAGCAAAAGGCCGGAATTTCCTATGATCCCAAGATGATTCTTTGGGGAGAAAAACCCAACCAAGAAACAGGTTATTTGTTGACCCAGACACTGCTGCAAAATGCGATTCGTCCAACGGCCATATTTGCAGCAAATAATTTCTTGGCCATCGGAGCTTTTAGGGCATTACGGGAAGCTCATCTGGATGTACCCAAGGATGTGAGTGTCGTCTGTTTTGATGCTGCAGATACCGATGGGACTTTGAATCCTTTTTTTACCAGCGTGGTTCAACCGGCTCATACGATGGGACAAATGGCGGTTGAACTTCTATTGCAGAAACTTAAAAATAGAAAGAGTGTTGCCACAAAGGTCATTCTGGAGCCGCAATTCGTTGTGAGGGAATCAACCGGGAAAAATGTGTAATGCCTTAGCCTTAATGACAAGGCATTAAGGCTAAGGCATTAAAGAAGAAGGAGGGGGATGGGTTGGAAAAGGAACTGCATATGCTGGCCTTTGATTTCGGAGCCTCCAGCGGGCGGGTGATTTTAGGAAGTTTTGATGGAGAGCGGATTCGTTTTCAGGAAATTCACCGTTTTGCCAATGAGCCCGTCTGGGTGAATGACCATTTTTATTGGGATATCTTAAGGCTTTGGCATGAAGTAAAGATTGGACTTAGAAAGGCTCTTGCCAAAGAAGTGGAAATTTCCAGTATTGGGGTTGATACCTGGGGTGTTGATTATGGTCTGGTGGATAAGCGAGGCAGATTGCTTGACAATCCCCATCATTACCGGGATCAACGTACAGTGCCAGTCATGAAATCCCTTATTGATAAATACGGTGAAGATTACTTTTATCAGCGTTCCGGCCTTCAATTTATGAGTTTTAACACGATTTTTCAACTGGGCGACGATATCTTGAGCCGGCCGGAATTGCTAAAGTCTGCAGATAAAATTTTGTTAATGCCTGACCTTTTTAATTATCTATTAACCGGGGAACAGGGGGCTGAGTTTTCAATCGCTTCGACGACCGGACTTATGAATATTCAGACTCGGTCATGGGATCAGGAATTAATGGATGCCATCGGACTTGCCCCGGAAAAGTTGCTACCCATCTTCCCTGCAGGAACACGTTTGGGGGTATTGACAAAGTCTTTGCAGAACGAAATTGGATGCGGGCCTATTCCTGTTGTGGCTGTAACCGGACACGATACGGCAGCTGCAATAGCTGCTGCCCCCCTTGCCTCACCTCATGCCGGTTTTTTGAGCAGTGGAACTTGGTCTTTATTAGGCTTGGAAAGCCAAAAACCGGTCGTTACAACAGCTGCCTGTAAATTGGACTTTACCAATGAAGGCGGTTTGGATTATACTGCATTACTGTTTAAGAATATTAATGCCTTGTGGTTGCTTCAAGAATGCCGGCGGATTTGGTTGCTACAAGACGCCAACCTAACTTTTGGAACGATTTCCGAGGCCGCACGGAAGTTAAAACTGGGACCGCTTGTGAATATAAATGACCAACGTTTTTTTACACCCCAAAATATGGTTACCGAGATTCAACAATATTGCCGGGAAACCGGACAGATGGTTCCCCAAACCCTTGGAGAAGTGGCCCGCACAGTTTACGATAGTCTGGCTCTGGAATATCGTAATGTCGTAGAAAAGTTGCATCAGTTAACCGGAAACTCCTTAACCACAATGCATATTGTTGGTGGGGGCTCGCAGGATGAATTTCTAGCGCAGTTAACAGCTGATGCCTTGCAAATACCGGTGACCACTGGCCCGGTTGAGGCCACTGCCCTAGGTAATTTAATGGTTCAAGCTATCGGCATCGGAGCTTTACATGGGTTACAAGAAGCCCGGTCAGTTATTAAACATTCTTTTACAGTTCGTGGATATATGCCGGGAAACCGGAATCTGGAACCAACCTATCAAAAATACTTAAATCTAATTCAAAATAAACGAAGGGGGAAGTTAAAATGAGTGGTTTCAAAGAGGCAAAGCCTGTCAACAGGCTACAGGGCAGTATGCCGAAAGTGGGAATCCGCCCTACGATTGATGGAAGAAGGCGGGGAGTCAGGGAATCTCTTGAGGAGCAAACGATGGGAATGGCAAAAGCCGTAGCCCGGTTAATCAGTGATAATCTCAGACATAGTAACGGTTTACCGGTGGAATGTGTTATCGCCGATACATGTATCGGCGGGGTGGCTGAGGCAGCTCAAACTGCCGAAAAATTTGCCCGGGAAGGAGTCGGCGTATCGTTAACCGTCACTCCATGCTGGTGCTATGGCGCTGAGACGATGGATATGGACCCCTTGATTCCTAAAGCAGTTTGGGGATTTAACGGAACTGAGCGCCCAGGAGCTGTATATTTGGCGGCAGTATTGGCAGGGCATAATCAAAAAGGGTTGCCTGCTTTCGGGATCTATGGCCATGATGTTCAAGAAGCCGCCGATACTAATATACCTCAGGATGTTCGGGAAAAATTATTACAATTCACCAAAGCCGGTCTGGCAGTTGCCACTATGCGAGGCAAATCTTATTTGGCAATGGGAGGAACCTCCATGGGCATTGCCGGCTCGATTGTTGATCCTAATTTTTTGGAAAATTACTTGGGAATGCGTTCCGAATCCATCGATTTATCGGAATTTATCCGCCGTATGGATGAAAAGATTTATGATTTGAAAGAATATGAAATGGCCTTAAAATGGACTCAAGAGTACTGTAAAGAGGGACCGGACCTCAATCCCCCGAACCAACAGGCATCAGCAACAAAAAAAGTCCAGGACTGGGAATTTGTTGTCAAAATGGCCCTCATTGCCCGGGACTTGATGATTGGTAATCCCAAACTGGCTGAGCTAGGTTTTGGCGAAGAAGCTTTGGGCCATAATGCCATCGCCGCCGGATTCCAAGGACAAAGACAATGGACCGATCATTTTCCCAATGGAGATTTTTTAGAAACCATACTGAATTCTTCTTTCGATTGGAGCGGGATCCGGGAACCATTTGTAGTCGCCACCGAGAATGACAGCCTTAACGGTATCCCAATGCTCTTCGGTCATTTACTGACCAATACAGCCCAGATCTTTTCTGATGTACGCACTTATTGGAGTCCGGCTGCGGTCGAACGGGTAACCGGCAAAAAATTAAGCGGTATGGCCCAAAATGGATTCATTCACCTGATTAATTCCGGTTCAACTTGTCTGGATGGCACCGGCCGGCAGTCCCGGGATGATAAACCTGCCATGAAGCCATTCTGGGAGATTGCTTCGGATGAGGCAGAGAAATGTCTCGGAGCAACGAGTTTTCGATATGCAAATATGGGCTATTTCAGAGGCGGCGGTTATTCCAGCGAATTTACCACTCTTGGCGGAATGCCGGTTACCATGTCGCGAATTTGTTTAATCAAAGGACTCGGTCCGGTATTGCAAATTGCCGAGGGTTATACGGTTGATCTTCCGGCTGAAATTCATAACGTTTTGGTCAAACGGACCGATCCCACTTGGCCGACGACTTGGTTTGTTCCGATTACAAATGGGGTAGGGCCCTTCAAAGATGTCTATTCGGTCATGAACAACTGGGGAGCCAATCATGGCGCTATCAGTTATGGACATATCGGAGGAGATATGATTACTCTGGCATCCATGCTCAGAATTCCTGTAAGTATGCACAATGTACCGGAAGAGCAGATCTTCCGGCCTAGCGCTTGGGGAATGTTTGGGGCCATGGATCCGCAAGGGGCCGATTTCCGGGCATGTGCCAATTTCGGGCCTTTATACGGTAAATGAATTTAATGTTGGTTGAGGCCCTAAAACAATGAAAACAGAGGTTAGCCATGGATTATAAATTTGAACCTTGTTCCAAGAATATTCAGCTATTACCGCCTGCGGAACAATTAGTTATGATATTGGATCGGATTTACCATTATGGCATGACGACCACTTCAGGTGGTAATTTATCGATGCTTGATAGCAACGGTGATATTTGGATTACACCCAGTGGAATCGATAAAGGTTCCTTAACCAGCTCCGATATTATCAGAGTAAAACCGGACGGGACCATTATCGGTAAATACCAGCCTTCGTGCGAGCTCCCTTTTCATCGCTCGATATACCAGAATAGGCCGGATATCAAAGCTATTGTGCATGCTCATCCGCAGGCATTGGTATCGTTTAGCATAGTTCGAAAGATACCCCAGACAAAGCTCTTTCCTGAGGTGGACTTAATCTGCGGCCCCATCAAAATGGCTGAATATGGACTGCCGGGGAGTGCGGATCTGGGCAACAAGATTTCGAGTGTTTTCAAGAGCGGAGTTAACATTGTAATGCTGGAAAATCATGGGGTTGTAGTGGCTGGTGAGGATATTTTTAAGGCTTTTATGGTTTTTGAAACCTTAGAATTCTGTGCCCAAACCGAAATCAACGCCTGTCAAATCGGCCATTCGCTTTCTTTAAGGGAAACTGACATTAAAGAAGCAATACTATCTAGGAGTAAAGCTGTTACTGCAATGCCTGAATTTGTTCCTCAGAGTTACAGTAGTGAGGAACGTCAGGCTCGAAAAGAAATGTGTGCCTTTATCCATCGGGCCTATGATCAAAAACTTATTGCCAGTACCCAAGGAAATTTTTCGATTCGCCTTGATGCACAGTCATTCATTATAAACCCGCAGGGCATTGATAGAAAATATCTGAAAGTCGATGAAATCGTTCGGATTGATAACGGCTCAAGAGAAGCAGGGAAAATGCCGAGTTTTTCGGTTTTACTCCATAAGTTGATTTATGACAACCATCCTGATGTACATTCTATTATTGATGCCACTCCCCCAACTATCATGGCCTTTGCTGTAACCGAAGCGGGATTCGATTCGCGGACCATTCCCGAAAGCTATATTGTATTGCGGAGTGTCGGGCGGGTGCCTTTCCAATCCGACCTTTCCAAGATGGACTTAAAGGTATTGACGAAAGAAAATCCTGTCGCCATGATGGAAAACTACTGCCTGATCGTTACCGGTAATAATTCCTTAAAGGCTTTTGATCGGCTTGAAGTCGCCGAAAATACTGCCAAAACAATTGTTGCAGCCAAAAGCATCGGAGAAATCGTTAATATCGATCAACCCAAAATTGATGATATTGAGAAGGCTTTTCCGCTGTAATAGTTGCCCCAATGTGCCGTAATTCAAAAGGGCCGGCTCAAACCCAAAATGAGTCGGCCCTTTTTCACCAATGAGTTGAGTGGTGGGTTATTTTTTTAACAGCTTTTTCAAAGGTAATCAGCTTTTTAAGAAAAGCCCAGATGTAAAGTTACAAAATATTCTATTAAAAAAAATTTTTTTCTATTTTATCGAGATGATGTTTCCTTTATATTAAAGATATCTAACGAATAGATTGAAATCTCAAACAAATTCCTTCATCGATTTTTGCTTTTAGCTGGAATGAATACCCCAAATGTAATAATATTCTGTGACGATGGTGCTTGGGTTAGCTAACTGAGTGTATTCTGCAAAGGTTTGGGACCTATTAAGGACTTTCGGCCAGACATTTATCAAACTTGGGTCGATTTTTATACTTCGCCGCCTCCCAATCCCATTCCTTTTCCGCTCCGGCAACTCAATCATCACCGGCTAAGTTGCGCTAAAACACGCAGGGTTTGAATTCCGGTAGTTGAGACAATTAACCTTGCTTTGGGTCCCGCCCACCAAGATTTCCTATTACAAGAATTGTCTATTCAATCTTACGAACGCCGGATTAATGGATATTCTTTCACGATGAGTGATTTGGTGCTTGTTGAAAATTTAACCAGTGAGCAACCTGACGAATCCGGTTGTTCCGCACCGCTTCATTGTACCGGCAATTTTTCCGGCGACATTCAAAAATAGGGCTCGGAAGGAGGGAACATTGAATTCCTGATCGGGAAAAGTGTTTTAATGGATTGTAAAAATTTAGCAATAAAGGAAGATGAAGGATTATGAGAACGATGAAAAAAATATGGCAACTATGATTGGATTGGTTTTATTGCCTATTGTATCGATGAGTCTCAAGTTACTCCCGCCAATGGTTCCAACGTACAAATATGGCAATATATCGGTAATGATCGTCAACAATGGAAATTAGTTGCTGTTCCATAAGATAATCGTAAAGGGATTGAAAGAAATAGGTTATCTTTCAAAGGGAGTCTATATTATCTATTTTTATTAAAATTGGAGGTTTTGCGAGTGAAAAATAAGATCTTAATCATGTTTTCATTGATGTTGATAATGTTTTTCGTCATCACATTATGTTTTGCGGACAACCCAATCGTCCAAACTTTATATACCGCCGATCCAGCTCCGATGGTCTATAACGGGGTTTGTTACCTGTATACCGGACATGACGCGGATGTAACTGTAAATAACTTCTACACAATGAATGACTGGAGATGTTTTTCCTCGACAGACATGGTAAACTGGACCGATCTTGGAACGCCATTGTCCTACACTGCATTCAGTTGGGCAAAAGGTGATTGCTGGGCCGGCCAGTGCATCTATAGAAATGGTAAGTTTTATTACTATGTTCCGATGACCCAAAAAACCGGCGGGATGGCAATCGGTGTCGCAGTATCGACCAGCCCCGCCGGACCTTTTACCGATGCTCTCGGGAAACCTTTAATCGCACACAACGGGGCGGATGATATCGACCCGACCGTATTTATCGACGATGACGGACAGGCTTATTTATATTGGGGACATTCCAATCTTTATTATGTGAAATTAAATCAAGATATGATTTCTTATTCGGGGAACGTTGTCCAGGTAGCCTCGAAACCATCGAATTACGTGGAAGGTCCGTTTTTTTATAAACGCAATGGATTATACTACCTGGCATATGCGACCATTCCCAATCCGTCCGAAGACCTTGCGTATTGCACAAGCACCAGTCCCACCGGGCCCTGGACCTACCGGGGCATCATTATGGCTCATGGCAGTTGCTATACAAACCAAGCGGGAATATGTGATTATAACGGAAATTCCTACTTGTTTTATCATAACAACGCTTTACCGGGAGGCGGAAGTTTCACCCGTTCGGTATGCTTGGAGAAATTTACATATAATGCCGATGGCACAATTCCAACGATTAATATGACCCCATCGGGTCCGCCACAGATAGGCACTTTCAATCCGTATGTTCAAACTGAAGCGGAAACCATTTGTTGGTCATCCGGCGTTAAAACAGAGGTATGCA
>JAEZKW010000298.1 GCA_023415375.1 Bacillota bacterium | reverse complement strand
AGCTTTAGTGAACCTTCCAATGAAACGGCATAGTCAAGGCCCCGGCCGATGAAGAAGATATCTTCACAGCTTTTAAAATCTTCGGCGAATTCTTTGATTTTGGTTTCGGTATTTAAGACTTTATCAATCTGTCCCGGCAAGTGCACCATGGCTTCAACCATTCCCACCCGCTCATTTTGCGAGAGGGTTCCCCGGTGCTGCGCCAGGTAAATGGCTAATAAATATAGCGATAGCAACTGGGTCGTATATGCCTTAGTCGAAGCGACCGCGATTTCCGGGCCAGCCATGGTCAGGATCAGATCGTCGGCTTCCCGGGCTACTGAGCTACCTACGACATTGGTAATCGCCAGGACCCGTGAACCCAACCGTTTGGCTTCCCGTAAACCTGCCAAAGTATCGGCAGTTTCACCGGATTGCGAAATAATCACCGTAAGCGATTTGGGACTAATCATCGGCTCCCGGTAACGGAACTCGGATGCCACATCAATGTCCACCGGAATCCGGGCCAGTTTTTCAATGAGATATTTCCCGACCATCCCCGCGTGATAAGCCGTACCGCAGGCAACGATTTGAATTTTCTCCAAATCCGCGATTTCCTGGGCTGCTAATTTAACCTCCGGCAGCAGAACCTTCATTTCGACTTGATCAACTTTACCCGAAAGGGTATCCCGCACAGCCCTAGACTGTTCGTGAATTTCCTTAATCATAAAGTCTTCATAGCCGCCTTTTTCTGCAGCAGAAATGTCCCATTCCACATGATAAACTTCTTTTGAACGTTCACTGCCGTTAAAATCGGTTATCTTAACTTCAGTGGAGCTTATAACCGCCATTTCTCCGTCTTCCAGAATATAAATCTCCCGGGTGTAAGGAAGGACCGCGGGAATATCGGAAGCTACAAAATTCTCTTTTTTCCCCAGTCCAATAATTAAAGGACTGGCCTTGCGGGCCACCACGATTTGATCAGGATTTTCATCGCAAATCGTAACCAATGCGAAAGAACCCTCAACTTTTGCCAGCGCAGCCCGTACCGCAGCTGCCAAATCCCCTTTGTAATATTCCTCAATCAAATGGGGTAACACTTCGGTATCGGTTTCGGAATTGAAAATATGGCCCTTTTCCTGTAGCCATTCCTTCAAGCCCATATAATTTTCAATAATACCGTTATGAACCACTGAGATTTTTTGATTACAATCGTAGTGAGGGTGGGCATTCCGTTCTGAAGGCCGGCCATGAGTAGCCCACCTGGTATGGCCGATTCCCAAAGTACCCGTTAATTTAATCTCGGCCAACTTTTCCTCCATTTTATGGAGTCGCCCAACCGTCTTGCAAGAATTCAATTTACCTTGATTATATACGGTAACTCCCGCCGAATCATAGCCCCGATATTCCAGACGTTTCAGGCCCGACAATAAAACCGGAACTGCTTCCTGCTCTCCAATATATCCAACAATACCACACATAAGTGATTCCTCCTAATAATAAAATAACCGAACTTCAGAGAAGATCGGCATTCATAAAATATAATTCTTAAAAATTTTTTTGCCCCGGCATTTAAGATGAGGCAAACTTCCCGTCCAATTTTACGCAAGACGATATTATCGCGCGCATTGTCCCGGCAAGCTGGTGAATGGCTCCTTAATAGATTTTTCCGCGCGCATAATTATTTATACTTAATAGGCTTGGCTTATATAAAAACATATACCGCCCTTACTAGATTAAAAAGCGCACGAAAAATCATGCTTTTAGCCACAACGATTATTTAAAAAACCATAGACGTGGGCTAAAAATAATTATACTTCTCCCTTAAAAAAAGAGAAAATAATTAAAATCCTCTTTTATGGCCAATCTGCCCGTGTAAGCAGATCGAATATTCAATTCACTAAAGCCTTATTGTCCCAGGCATTGCTGCCGGATTTGTCAGGCCTTTAACGATGGTGTTTCACCGGAGGTCACCCGCCGATTTAATGTAATGTACGCATCCATAAATACGCTGGCCAAAAGTACATTCCATTTTCCGAGATCCCTCTCCTCGTCTACCCTTAACAAACGAATGAACGAAAAATATTGGGTACGTTTGTTTTAGGTCCTGGCGCTAAATCATATTATTTAAAAGTGCTTTTTCTCCATTCTCATCCCCTTTAGCGATAATTATAACGACCTGCCCTCCTTTCTTTTAAATATAAAAACATTGTAGCATAAAACAGCCGAAAAATAAATGTTCTGATATCGCATGATTTTTTCCCAGTGACGAATCCCTGTTCACAACCTATACCTATATATGTTGAAATAAATAACTTGACCTGAAATCCAAATGAATGACAAAATAAAATTTATTTCACCATATATAGATATCTTATTAAAAGCTGATCTTTGTGGTTCCCTGCCTAAAGTCTTTCCCGCTGAGGATAGCTCGTCGATATCTTTACTTAACAATTAAACTTATCCAATATCAACCTTGTTCTTTCCGAATAACCCCGGCGATCATCCCGACCAATTGCTTCAATTGCTCCTCATCAGGGCCCTCAGCCATCACACGAATCAGCGGTTCTGTCCCCGATGCTCTGACAAAAACCCGGCCTTCGTCTTTAAGTGCCTGCTCGGCTTTATTAACTGCTTCTTTGATTTGCGGATTGCTATCCCAACCATCTTTTTTCGCCACCCGCACATTCTCTAGCACTTGGGGGAAGCGTTCCATTTGAGCGGCTAATTCCGATAAACTCTTTTTCGAATTGACCAATACTGCCAACAATTGCAGCGCAGTTAAAATTCCATCACCCGTGGTATTCTTCTCCAGGAATATAATGTGCCCCGATTGTTCTCCACCTAAAACCAATTGGTTTTCCCGGAGCGCTTCCAATACATAGCGATCGCCGTTGGCAGTTACAACCACATCGGCCTGGTGTTTCTTGAATGCTTGAACCAGCCCTAGGTTCGAATAAACAGTTACGGCTACTTTTCGATTGCGGAGGCCACCACGATTGAGTAAATCCAGGCCACAGACAGTAATAATCTGATCCCCGTCCACGATATGCCCTTTTTCATCAACGGCAATGACCCGGTCCGCATCTCCATCATGAGCGATACCGATATGAGCGCCACTGGCAGCGACTTCTTTTTGGAGGATCCCCGGATGGGTTGAGCCACATTTTACATTGATCCGGCTACCGTCATTAATGTCATGAAGTGCAATAACCTCAGCCCCCAGCCTTTTCAAAACTTTCGGGGCAAGGTCATAAGCGGCTCCGAATCCACAATCGACAACAACTCGTAACCCTTTTAAGTCAACATCAATGCTATTTGCCAAAAACTCTTCATAGAAATGAATGCTCTCATAGGAATCGGTAATTCGACCGACTCCAACCCCTATGGGCAGTTCTATTTTTTTCAGTTGATTCCGATAAATATCCTCGATTTTATCTTCGACTTCATCGGTTAATTTAAAGCCTTGATGATCGAAAAACTTGATACCATTATCCTCTACCGGATTATGGGAAGCTGAGATCATCACTCCCGCCTGCGGTTTTAGGTTACGACATAAAAAGGCCACGCCCGGTGTGGGGATAATCCCAAGTTTAATTACATCCACGCCCACCGAAGTGATTCCTGCCGCTAAAGCCGCCTCCAACATATCTCCGGATACCCTGGTATCCTTACCAATAATTATTTTAGAGCGTTCGTTTGAACCCCCTTTTCCTTTAAAATAATATCCTGCTGCTTGTCCAAGCCCAAAAGCTAACTCAGCAGTCAACCCCTGATTGGCTACTCCCCGAACTCCATCCGTGCCGAACAATCGCGCCATTTAAATTCCTCCTAAAATGATAATCATTCGCTGTTGGTTATTTTATTGATTATGGCATCCGCCGTTTTCCAACCATCCAGTGCCGAACTGATAATTCCCCCGGCATAACCGGCGCCTTCCCCAACTGGATAAACCCCTGTTAAATTTTCAGCCTCCCGCAACTGGTTACGCATAATCCTCACTGGTGCGGATGTTCTCGTCTCTACACCTGTTAGGACTGCTTCCGGCCAATCAAAGCCCTTGATTCTTCGGCCGAAAAACCGGATTCCGTCCGCTATAGCATCACAAACATCATCGGGTAACAAATCCCACAGATTGGCCGGGACATAACCCGGTAAATATGTGGGTTTTAATTGATTGAAATCCTCGGAACGCTTTTTATGTAGGAAATCCCCCACTTTTTGAACCGGGGCCGAATAATCGGAACCGCCCAATTGAAAGGCTTTTTGCTCCAAGTTTCTTTGAAAATTCAGTCCCGCTAAAACCGAATCCTTATCGGAATTGTACCCGAAATCCTTTAGACCAACCGTTACGATAATTGCGCTATTCGCAATTCCGCTATTCCGGGCTTGATAGCTCATTCCATTGGTGACCACCGCGTTCATTTCCGAAGTGGCTCCCACTACTACACCTCCGGGGCACATGCAAAAACTATAAACTCCCCGGCCGGTTGGTTGATGCTGAAAAGTCAGGTGATATTCAGCCGGGCCTAATCTGGGATGTCCGGCCCACTGACCATATTGGGCCTTATTGATCATATCCTGGGGATGTTCAATACGAAGACCGATAGCAAACGCTTTCGGGATCAACTGCATCCCTTTTTGAACCAAAAGTTCATAAGTATCTCTGGAGCTGTTACCGATAGCAAGAAGCATGATATTCGTTTCAACGATGGTTTGGTGATTGACTGTAATCGATTGTAAACGACCTTCGGTCATTGTAAAATCAGTCAGACAACTCTGAAAACGAAATTCTCCCCCATAATCTATGATCTTCTCCTGTAATCTGGTTACAACCTCCCGTAGCAGATCGGTCCCGATATGGGGATACTGCCAATAGAGAATCTCCGGAGGTCCGCCGCATTTTACCATCCACTGTAATATTTCGGGTAAAGCGGGATCCTTGACCCGGGTCATCAGTTTACCATCGGAAAAGGTCCCGGCTCCACCAATACCGTATTGGATATTTGAATTGGGATCAAGAATGCTCTTTTGCCAAAAACGATTGACCTTTTCAACCCGTTCGGCTAACCCATCCCCTCGTTCGATAATAACCGGCCTTAAACCGGAAGCAGCTAATTTTAACCCAGCAAAAAGACCGGCTGGCCCTGCCCCAACGATAACCGGTCTCGATGAGCACTGTATTTTCTTCCAGGCACGCGAGCGCGCCAATTCACTTGGATTCGGTTCTAATTCGGGATCTGCAGTGACAGACTGCGCCACGGATAGATTCGGGTGACACTTCAACACTGTCTCCAACTCATACTCAGTAAAGTCGATTTCAAAAAGTAAAGTAAAAATAAAGAAAATATTATTTTTATGGCGCGCATCCAAAGATTTATGTTGAATATTGAGATTCTTGATTCTTTCAGCCGGCAATTCCAATTTAACAGCTAAATTACTCCTTAGCTGTTCTTCAGAACCATCAAGCCCGATCTTTAACTGGTTATACTTTAACCACATCGACTAAACCTCGGTTTTCTTCACAGAAACTTTCTTCTCCACTGTAACTTTTGTCTGAACCGGTTGAATTAATTCTTTTAACCGGCACTTTAAGCGCTCACTGCTATATCCGGGTTCTAAAATCCCGTTACAGGCTAAGGAAATGCTGCCAGTCTCTTCCGAAACGATTACTACCAAGGCATCTGTTTGGGATGACAAACTCAAACCGGCCCGGTGTCTGCTTCCAAGCTCCTGCGGTAGCGGCAATTGATTATCAAGAGGTAAAAAACAGCCCGCTGATTGAATCCGGCTTCCTTTAATTAAAATGGCTCCATCATGTAAAGGAGAATTCGGATAAAAAATTTGTCTAATCATTATTTTGGTCAATTCCGTATCAATGTATGAGCCCGACTCCTTGACCACCACCAGGGGATCTTCCCGTTCAAAAACGATTAAAGCTCCAACTTTTTCAGCCGACAAAGTATCCACTGCATCTGCAACAATATCAATACTTTCAACCGCAATCGCCGGAGGCTTGATGAACCATTTAATGATCGGATTCCGGCTGCCTAAGGTTTCCAAAACCTGTTTCAATTCATTTTGGAAGATAATCGGCAAAGCAACCATTAAAATGAGCATTATCTGTTCAAGTAACCAGCTGAACATCACTAAATGAAAATATTTACTGGAGGCATAGACAACAAAAATGATAATCAAGGCATTTAAGAAAAGAAAGCCTTTGGTCCCCCGCATCATTTTGAATAATTGATATCCAACCATCAATACCAGAAAGAGGTCGATCAGGGTTAAAAGAATATGTTGGGTCAATATAAACTGAAACATCATTCGCCCCCCTGGTCATGTATTTCTATGGTGTATTAGACATCTTTATCTAAAATCCTTTTTGCCTTGGTGATGAATGTTTTTCCATGCAAGGTCAACAAAAAAGAACTGCAGCCCCTAGGCCCGTTCCTTTGTTTTATCCATTGTTATTAAAATTTAATTTCAGAAACTTATTTCTGATAAATTTCTTCTTTTAAAATTCCGATATAGGGAAGATTACGATATTTGCCGGCATAATCCAATCCATAACCCACCACAAACACATTCGGTATTTCAAAGCCGTTATAATCCGGCTGAATTTGCATTTTTCTCTGACTAGGCTTATCCAACATCGTAGCGACCTTCAGGCTGCTGGGGCGCCTCGACCGTAAATTTTCCAGCAAGTAATGAAGTGTCAGACCGGTATCGATAATATCTTCAACAATGATAACATCCCGGTTCTCGATACCCATATCCAAATCTTTTAATATTTTAACGGCCCCGCTGGACTTGGTTGACGCGCCATAGCTGGAAACCGCCATCAGATCATACTCCAGGGGTAAATCAATCGCCCGAATCAGATCCGCTAAAAAAGGAACACCGCCTTTTAAGATTCCCACTAAAACAAGATCTTTACCCTTATAGTCCCGGCAAATTACCCGGCCCAAATCCTGAACCCGCTTCGCTATATGTTCCTTATCAAAAAGAACTTCTTTGATATCTTCGTTCATCATAAACCTCCCGAAGTTGTATAAATAGATATTACTCTACGAAGCCGGTGGTGTCAAGATAAGGGCCTATTTTACCTCACCCACCTCACCCCGCCTTCATCCGGAAGGCACACCCTCTCCTAACGAAGCCGAATCGAGAAGCTATTTCAAGGAGAGGGTATACCCGTCATAAAACCAGCGACCTGCGCATGCCCCTATAGTGACTTTGGATGAATGCGGACTCTGGTCACTCCTTTTACATTGTAAAAGGTAAAACCAAGAAATTTGACTTTTCCAACATAATGATATTACTGAGTAACGGACTTAAAGTTCCCCCTTGCGGTATACCGATTTCAGTTTCCTCGAAAGTATGTCTTACAACGACTCCGGCCCTTAGGTATTTATGAATCAGTGAGATTACACGCCCGTCTTTTACCGTCCGTGATAATACTTCTACCAGTTTACTTTGATTGACTGTATCGAAATATTTCTCTAAATCCATATCTACCGCATACTTATAGCCTTCGTCTATGTTCTCTTGACATTTTCGAATGGCATCATGCGCACTGCGTTCTGGTCGGAATCCAAAACTATTATCCGAAAATTGCTTTTCGAATATTGGGGTTAGTACCTGGGTTATCGCTTGTTGTACCACTTGGTCTACCACTGTTGGAATTCCCAGTTTTCTTACTTTTCCTTTTTCCTCTTTGGGTATTTCTACCCTTCTTACGGGATTCGGACGTTATTTCCCATCCTTGATTGCTTGAATAAGTTGCTTTCCGTTTTCTTTGAGATATTGTTGAAGTTCATCAACTTTCATCCCATCAATCCCGCCTGCGCCTTTATTGGACTTTACCTTTATGTATGCCCTATTCATGTTGTCCCG
>JAEZKW010000295.1 GCA_023415375.1 Bacillota bacterium | reverse complement strand
AGGATTTTATCGGATCCTTGGGTACTAGGAACTGCAACTGCGGGTGATATGGCTAATTTTGACATTCGTTCACCTCCTTTACTATGATCTATATATCGGTAGAAAGGAGTGAATAGATTAGAGGTTTCGATACTTATTTAATCGATCCTGGGTTAATTTTGCCAAATAATCTTCGGGCAAATTTTCCATAATCTTCGTCACTTGATAAGGCCGCAATTGATCAAAAATCGCAAATACAGTCTCTTCCGGTAATTTTTGAATCACTAAAGCAGCCTGTTTCGGTTTCATAGTGCCGACACGGGTCAGATAATCCTTTAACTTTTGATCCGAGGTCGGCGGAGGAAACTTACCCGGCATCGGGGGGTTCACGTAAGCGTAATTCGGAGTGGAAGAATATTTTGCGGCAGCCGTTATAGGGTGCTCATTTTGCCATTTATTTTTATCATCCTCAAATTGATTGCGGTCTGTTGCCAATTGGGCCTGGGCATTTTTTAATTTACGCTCCCGGTTTGCTATTTCTTTTTCCCTTTGGGCCAACATTTCACCACGTTTGTTACCTAATTCATAACTTTTCGGTAAATCATGAAGTCCCGGATAAAAGCTGGCAGCTTGAAGAATCAACCCTTTGGTATCAATAATTCCAAACTGATTGAGACCCCAAAAAATAAAAAAAACGAGTGCAATGACAAAAATTCCTTTTAATATTCCTGAGAATTGGCTCATAAATGCAAGCCTCCTTATTCATATATTGGCAATAGAATTACTTCTATTAACCAATTCTTGGTGTCTGGTGATTTCCTAGGGATATGAATTTTAAATTTCATTCCTTTACCCATTCCTGATTTCTATCTTCACTTCGAGTAAAACGCCCAGTTCCTAACTCATCTAAAAACTGAATTTCTAGATTTAATTCCTCTGCCTTAAAGGCTTTGTAAGCTTTTTCCTTTAGTTTTTCAACGGTCTTTTTTTCTTTGGTGGCATCCAACAGTTGATTTCTGGTTTCAATTACATTGTTTTCACAAACCTGCAAATGTTGATTGGCTATTTCAACTTGTTTGTTTTGCCAGATTAAGAATTTATGATAATTAATGGCCTGGAATAAATCCAGTTTCTGTTGACAATTTTGGCGATAAGTTTGGATGGTATCCTCAACTTCGTTTTCACGTTGCAACAACTCGTTTTGGGCTTGTTGTTTTTGAACCTCCGCCATATACAATTCCCGCTTGCGAAGGTCTTCGATCCGGGTTTTAACCTTTAACACGGTTTCCAATTTAAACTTGAATTTCGCCATAATTAGCTGCCTCCTATCATTGCTTCTAATTTGGCTATCGTTTCGTTATATGGAGCCTTGTCATAAACTCCCTGACATGCAAATTCATTAATGAGCCCATTCATTCGAATTGAGGCATCAATCTGCGGGTTGCTGCCGGCTACATAGGCTCCAATGTTGATTAGATCTTCATTATTGCGATAAGTTGCCATTAAACTTCGCAATTTTCCGGCCGCTCCCCGATGTTCCTCAGTAACCAGTTCGGTCATCAAACGGCTGACACTTGCTAAAACATCAATAGCCGGATAATGGTTTAAATGGGCAAGATCACGCGAAAGAACAATATGACCGTCTAAAATACCCCGTACGGCATCAGCGATCGGTTCATTCATATCATCGCCTTCCACCAACACGGTATACAATCCGGTTATAGTTCCTTTATCCGCAGTACCGGAACGTTCCAGCAGTTTAGGCAACAGAGCGAATACCGAAGGAGTAAAACCCCGAGTCGTTGGTGGTTCCCCCACTGCTAACCCTACTTCCCGCTGAGCAATTGCAAACCGGGTTACCGAGTCCATCATTAACATTACATCTTTACCCTGATCTCTAAAATATTCCGCCACTGCAGTGGCAACCATGGCTCCTTTTATCCGGACCAACGCCGGTTGATCTGAAGTTGCGACGATGACGACTGAACGAGCTAATCCTTCATCACCCAAATCACGCTCTAAAAAATCCCGTACTTCACGGCCACGTTCTCCAATTAATCCGATAACGTTAATATCGGCTTCGGTATTCCGGGCAATCATTCCCAGTAAAGTACTTTTGCCAACGCCGCTTCCGGCAAATATACCGACCCGCTGACCCCGGCCGCAGGTTAACAATCCATCAATTACACGGATCCCCATTGATAAAGGCTCTGTTATCCGCTTGCGGGTTAAGGGGTTGGGCGGCGCTGCACTAATGGGATAATACTCCCCGGTAAATAGTGGGCCTTTCCCGTCCATAGGCTGACCAAGTCCGTTCAAGACACGACCCAGTAGCGACGGCCCTACTTCGACTTGCATTTTTTGGCCGGTGGCGATAATCTCGCTTCCAGGGCCGATTCCGCCGATTTCTCCCAGGGGCATCAATAAGACCCGGCCGGATTTAAATCCGACTACTTCAGCAGACAGAGGTTCTGGAGAACCTTTCACTGTGATTAAGCATTGTTCTCCGAGATCGGCAGCCGGTCCGTCACCTTCCACAGTTAAGCCCACAATCTGACTTACCCTGCCCATCTTTTTCACCGGATCCAGGTTTTGAAGCAAAGTTACATATTTACCGGCTTCAAATAAAGGCACACTCACAGGACTCATTGAATTTTTCCAACCTTTAAAAGTTCATTTATAATTTGTTCCAGTTGAGATTGAATCCGGGCATCCAAATTGCCCCGATCGGTCTCGATAAAACAACTTCCCATGGGAATACTGAAATCATCTTTAATTTCAAGCGGTTTTGGACTATTAAAAGCACTTTGGAGCAAGGGAAGATTTTCCCGGATTAATTGCAAATCATCAGGATGAATCCGCAATAAAATCGAATCGGCTGTCGAGGCTTTCGACAAAGCTTCACGAACAATTTGTACTTGACGGCTTGGATCAAGCCGAATTTCTTCGCCAATGATTTTCTCGGCAATTTTTACGGACAATTTGAGTAATTCCGATTCGGAAGAACCGATTCGCTGAACTCTTTCACTCTCTATTTCCCCAATTAAAGTTAGCGCCCGATTAAAGTCATCGATAAGCTCTTGTTTGGCAGCAGCCAAAGCGGCCTCACGCCCCGCAGTCAGCCCCTCTTGGTAAGCCCCATCCTTTATTGCGCCAGTTTGCCGATTAGCTTCTTCCAACATAGCGGCAGTTTTTTGATTGGTCTCTTCAAGAATTTTAACTGCCTCTTGATTGGCATCCGTAATGATGTTTTCTGCCTGTTGTTTGGTTCTTTCAAGGGACTTTTCAGCCGTTTGCCGGGCACCTTCTAGAATAAGTTCAGCTTGATCTTTGGCATTATGGATAATTGTGTCCGCCTTATGATCAGCCTCCTCGATAATTGCTTTCTGTTTCACATTATGAAGCATTTTATCGATCGGTTGTTCCTCATCTGCGAAGTCCTTATTTAACCGTTGATAAGGGCTTCGAACCGGTGGCTCTTTCTTAACCTCATTTTTTTCAGAAGGTATTACCTCCGTTTTACCGCCAGAAAGTAACGATTCCAGGGTGGCAGCCACATCGGCAATATGATCTAAATTAACATCACCAATTGCATGTGTATTGTTGTTGCTTTCTTGTCTTGCTGCAGATGGAGGAAGCCACTTTTTTTCACTCCGCATTGGAGATGTGGCCTTCTGTTCCATATTTTCTTGATAATCCAATAAAGCCCCGGCTAACCGTTGCTGATCATTTTGACTCATACTGATAACCATCTCATCATCATTAGGATGGTCTTCAGAGGAGATTTCCTCTTCGGCGGCAGGTGAGGCTAATGTATCAATTTCAGTTATAACTTCATCGACAGGCTTTCCATCGTCATCAGTTTGGGGTTCACCGTTTTCATCACCAGGGGTTGCATCTTGGGTGAGTAATTTTGAAGTTGCCTGCTTATCTGCTGTATTTTCTTCAAAAAGAGCCCGTCGTTCTTCTTCCTCAATAATAAAAAAAGAATCCACATCAAGTGGGGGTAATTGACGCGGATGGGTCTCAATACATTGTTCGGACTTAATGATTTTAGACAATCAATTCATCCTCCCTGCCGCGCGAGATCACAATCTCGCCGGAGTCCTCAAGTTGTCTGATAACATTGACAATCTTTTGCTGAGCTTCCTCAACATCGCGCAAACGGACCGGCCCAAGGAAACTCATATCTTCTTTTAGCAGATCCACTGCACGTTTAGACATATTCTTAAATACCAAATTCTTAACTTCTTCGCTAGCAGTCTTAAGGGCCATACCAAGGTCTTTGGTATCCACATCGCGCATAACACGCTGAACTGTTTTACTATCAAGTTGGCCAATATCTTCGAAGACAAACATCCGCCGCTTAATCTCATCGGCCAATTCCGGATTATCCTCGGCCAAAGCTTCTAAAATCGTTTTTTCAGTACCGCGATCCACACGGTTTAATACACTAACCACCGACTCAATACCACCGGCAATTGAAAAGTCTTGCATTACAAAAGATGATAATTTTTTCTCCAAAACCAATTCAACCTCATGTAACACTTCCGGCGAAGTGCGGTCCATCGTAGCCAATCTCTTTGCAACCTCGACTTGTTGCAAAGGCGGGAGTGCCGATAATATGATACCGGCCTGTTCTGATTTCAAATAAGCCATCACCAAAGCAATCGTCTGAGGATGCTCATTTTGAATAAAGTTTAACAATTGACTTGGCTCAGTTTTTCTTGCAAAGTCGAAGGGCCGGACAGTCAAGGATGATGTTAATTTTTCGATGACATCATCGGCTTTATGAGTACCCAGAGCTTTATCCAAAATTTCACGGGCCATTTCAATACCGCCCGACAAGATATACTCCTGGGCCAGACAAATCTGATGAAATTCTTCAATAACCTGGTCTCTTAATTCAGGCGGAACTCTTTTTAAATTAGCAATTTCTAAAGTTATCTCTTCAATCTCATCCTCACGCAGATGTTTTAAAATGCCGGCTGAAACATCCGATCCGAGAGATATCAATAAAATTGCTGTTTTCTGTTTTCCGGTCAGTTCTAATGTCTTTGACAAAAGAGTCACTCCGTTTTAGATATATTCAAATTTAATTTTGTTCTTCTGATAACCAAGCCTTTAATAAAACTGCAACTTCTTCAGGTTTCTCACGGGCGATCTTCTCAATAACCGCCAATCTTTCGTTACGGGCCCGTTCTTCCAATGAGACCGGCTGAACAGTCTCAGCCACAATCTCCGGAGTCCCCCCATTTTCCTGTTCCTGTTGTGCGGTATCCTCAATTAGCTTATCGATTTTAGTGCCAATAATCGGGACCGGCATCTCATCCACTTCCAATTCTTCAATTTCTGACTTACGGCGCCGCTTGCCAAGCTTTCCTTTGGATTTCCTTGCTTGATCTTCTTCTACCTCGGCAATGGTTGCTAATTCCTCGCCGTCTTCTGCATCCTTCTTGTCTTTTTCTTTGACGACCTTGAGTACCTCAACTTTGGGTGGTACCGGTTCCTTTACAATCACCAGAATAATTAAGGCCAATAATAAAATGCCTAGAATAGAGGATATTACAATCGTAGACCATTGAGTCTGAGGCTGTTGAGCCGTCTGCGCTGGTTTTGAGAAATTGATAGTCTCTACAGTCAATCGGTCGCCGCGTTCTTCGGCAATCCCTACCGCATCTTTTACGGTGTTATAAACCTTCTGTTTGTTAGAGGCAACTAAATTACCGTCAACCCAAACACCCACTGTGAGCCGTTTGACTTTACCGGGGGCCGCAACCCGAAATTCTTCAACCTTGCTAATTTCATAATTGGTAGTACGTTCAGTCTTTTCCCCTTTATAATTGGTAACCCCTGAATCAGTTGCTTTATATTGGGTAATATTTGAGTCGGTACCCGGGATTCCATTGGCAGAACTCCCTGTACCTTCATAAGTTTCAGTTTTTTCCTGTTCGCTTCGAGGTACACCTTTATCTGCATAGGTCTCACTTTTTAATTCCTGATAATCAAGGTCTAAATCAGCGCTGACCCTTACGACGGCTTTGTTGAAGCCAAAAACTTTACTGAGCATGCTCTCGATCCGTTTTTCAACCGTCGTCTCATATTCCAATTTAGCCGCCAAGGTATCGGCAGCCCCATTGGCTCCACCGCCGATACCGTATTTGGAACCCCGTTTGGTGCGCAGTTCGGCAGTTAAGTCATTGGCGAAATTATCAATAATCGTTACATTGTCACTTTTTAGTCCCGTACTGGCACAAACTAAATTGAGGATGGCTTCGACTTGTGTTTCGGAAAGTACACCCGGCGCCCGGAGTTGTAATTGGACCGAAGCGGTTCCTACCGGTTTATCATCTGCAAATACATACTCACTTTGATCCGGCATATTAAGCAAAATCTTGGCGTCCAGGATTCCATCTAGTTGTTGTAAGGTTCTGGTTAATTCACCGGCTATTGCGCGTTGGCGGTTGATTTGATTGGTAAAATCGGTAGTACTAAAAGAATTTTTATCGAAAATCTCCCATCCAACAACCCCACCATGAGGTATTCCTTGACTTAATAAGTTAGCCCGCACCGATAAAGCATTGGGAACCTCAATCCCGCCGGTAACAGAAGTGCGGTAAGGAATTTTGAGTTCATCCAATTTGGCGACAATTTCGCTACGATCCTGCTCATTTAACCTGGCGTAAAGCAACTCGTATTTAGGTGCGCCCATAACCCAAATCAATAAAGCTATAGCTATTAAAGAGCCTACCGCGAGAGCCACAATGGTGATTTTACGTTTGCGACTCATATTGGTCCATAAATTTTTAATCTGGTTAACAAATTCGTTCACTGTGCCTTCTGATCCTCCGAAAAGTAGCTGCCATTTTAATTTTATACCTATTAATAATGTTAAACAACTTCTAAAATACTCAATACACTACTTTTGTAAAAGTTAATTGCATAACAATAAATTTTATATGGGAATGCAGCTATCGGTTAAAGCATAAAACATGTTGCTTATTTAACATATTAAAACATGATAATCATGTCCGTACATGTTCAGCACACTAAAACATGATAGGCATGTAGGCTCAAGCCGGGAATTTAACAATTCCAATTTCATTCTTCCTAACGAATATACCTGTCTTTTCTAGGTAAAGCCTAATCCGTTAGGCTTACGGTTCGGTCTCATGCCTCACGCCTATTGTATTACACACTATTTATTACTATCGGTACATAGATATAAAACCATTAAATTATGATACCAGTTTTATCCACTCCAATTATCTCAATTAGACCTGTGTACGCATAATCTCTTGATACGCTTCAACAACTTTATTACGGATTTGCATGGTCATATCCAACGCCAAACTGGCTTTTTGGGCCATTATCATTGCCTGGTGCACATACTCCAGTTTTCCCTGAGCCAGTTGTGAGTCCAAATCGGCGGATTGCAATTGGAGATTGTTGACGGGCTCTAGCGCTTTCGATAAAACTTTTTCAAAAGACTCGGCCACCAAAGGATTATTATCCGTTGCCGATTCCGAAACCCCCAAGGGTTTTAGCACCGAACCCAAAATTTCATTCGGTCTATCAATTGACTTCGCAGGGTTCATCGAATTTAAAGATTTTAGAACCGATGTTGGTGCAACAGGGCGGTTGGTAATATCCATGAAATACCTCCGTTCAATTTATCAGATTTTTCCTAATTCCAGCGAAGCGCTAAAAATAGTTTTTGCAGCATTAAAAGCTGTTACATTGGCCTCGTAAGAACGGCTGGCAGTAATCAAATTCACCATTTCGCTAACAGGATTAATATCAGGATAAAGTACATATCCGTCAGCATTGGCATCCGGATTTGAAGGATCAAAGACCATCCGCGGCGGGTTGCCGTCCGGTTCAATCCTTAAGACTTTGACGCCAGCCGGTTTAGCTATCAAACGCCCGTTATCGGACATATAATTATCCAATACCTCCATAAATACAGGTACTTTTCTTTGATAAGGCCCGCCTTCTTTAGTTTTGGCGGTGTTGACATTGGCTAAATTATCTGAGATTAAATCCATTCGTAACCGCTCAGCTGTTAGTGCCGAAGCGCTGATTTCCATATTTCGAAATAAATCCATTTACGTTATCTCCCCTCAATAACCATCTTTAAGTTGGTCGTTTTGCCTTTCCAACGTTCAGAAAGAGATTGAAAATATAAAGAGTTTTCAGCAACCTGAGCCATTTCATATTCGGGATCAACGTTGTTGGTATCAAACCGGCTCAGCGTTTTGGTTTCCCGGGTGATTCGCACTGGACCAATCTCAGCCACCATATTTGCAATATGCCTGGGATGTGTCCTCACCATTTCCAGTTCATCTTTGGAAGCATTATCTAATAAGCTTTTGAAATCAATATCCAGTCTTTTGTAATGCGGAGTATTCACATTGGCTAAATTTTGGTTTAACAGTTGTTGCCGGAGGTTGGACGCATCCATGGAACGTTCAAGAAGTTTACTACTTCGGCTGTCGATTAAATCTGTCCACATATTTTTACACCTCTCCGATTATCTCTAACAATGTAATCGGTATTTCTCTCCCAAAGTTTAGCATTTTTCCGATAAAAATTTCTCTGCCATTTGGGAAAATCCTGCCACTTACGAGTTTTTTTGCGAAATATCTTTAAAAAGTTAGATTGGGGGCGGAAGAGATTTAAGAGGATTCAGATATTATTGAGGAGACTCTGTTTGCCAAAGCTGTAGGAGGTGCTGGATCAGGATCAATAAAACATCCCATGGATTGGCAGGAAATCGCGAAGCAATGAACGAATTTTGATTATTGTTTTTCATACAGGGACAGTAACTCGGTTAACATAGCGAAAGCATCATTATCGTTTACGAGTTTAAAATCTTCAATATTGCCAACCGCTCGTAGAAGCGAAGCTTTCGACAGTTGCTGAATATTGATCAATTCATTGCGGCGTATATAAAGATCTTTCATCAACAAATATTCGGCCGGCGTCATCCGTAGCGCAGCAGCAGGCAGCCATGAATACTGTTCTTGAATGCGCAAGGATTCTTCAGGGGGATTGGCAACGGAAAGCCTTTGTTTGTCTAAAAAGCCTTTGATTTTCCGGCGGGGCAATTCCTTAACTACAATTGTCCCTGCAGCAATATCACCAAATCGTTTAGCTTTTTTGTTAAAGAACATGGCGAGAAGTCCTAACCCATAGCAAAAAGGAAGAAAATCAATCATCCGAATCACATTTCGTAGCAAAACATTCCAAAAAGAAAGGGCATAACCCCCTTCACGACGGACTCGGATATTAACCAACTTTTTACCGATGGTTTGACCATTCATTACTGATTCCAGTATGATATAATAGCCAATCAGGATTACTAGTATCAAAGCAATAAGGATCGCCCCGGTTAATGAATGACTCCAACTGGTAATTTTACTTTGAAGAGCACTTAATTTTAGCATGTTTAGCGAAGTAAGGACTCCGCCTATCATCAACCACTGGATGATGGTATCCAGAGCGATGGCTAAAAAGCGGGAACCAATGCCGGCTATTTCGTAATCAATTTCAATATTTTCCGGGGTAACTATTTTGTATGTGTCACTCATTTTAGATTCCTTTCAAATAACAAATAGGAGTCATTCATGGCAACTTCATTCTTTGAATCCCGGCATAAACGCTGGAACCGGTTGGAACAATTATTAACTCAAGCCGAAAAAAAGAAGCTTTCATCCTTTTCCAAGGAAGAATTGATTGAATTATCGGTGCTCTATCGTCAAACCGCCACCGATTTGGTTACTGCGAAAACCCAGGGACAACCGGATGACCTCGTTCACTTTTTGAACGATTTAACCACTCGCGCTTATCATTACATTTACCGTACGGAGAAGACGACTCTCCGGGAATTGGGCAATTTCTTTATCAAGGAATTTCCTACCCTTTTTCGTCAAAACTGGCCGGTAATCCTGTTTTCCTTAATTATTTTATTGGTGGGTTGGCTTACAGGCTTCCTTGGGTTTTTAGCCGGACCCAAATTCATCCAAGGATTGTTACCCGATGTATTCACCAAAAAAATTTTCCAGGGTTATCAGCAAAAGACTTGGTTTAATGACCCCTTGGTTTCCCGTCCTTATATTTCATCCTTTATTATGTATAACAATATCCGGGTGGCGATTAGCGCGTTTGGAGGAGGAATGTTACTGGGAACACTCACATGCTGGGCCATTTTATTCAATGGATTTATACTCGGCGTTCTGTCGGCAGTCTTTTTGAAACATGGTCATCTACTATCCTTTTGGGCTATGATTTTACCCCATGGGATTATCGAATTAACCGCCATTAGTCTTTCAGCGGCAGCCGGTCTATTACTAACCAGAGGCTTCTTGTTTCCAGGCGATTTAAGCCGTTCCGACGCCCTTAGAGTTTCAGGGGTCAAAGCCGTCAAATTGCTTACCGGTACTGTGATCATGCTGGTAATCGCCGGATTGATCGAGGGTTTTTTCAGTACCATTTCCACTGATGTAATCCCTGAATTCGGCCGTTTGCTGTTTGCCGGCCTCACCGGGATTTTATTATGGCTATACTTTGCGCCTCATCCATTGTTTCATCATCGAAATAAAACTTAATCCTCAAGCTAAACGGTCAATTCAAAATATGATAAAACCGATACAAAAAGCTTTTCATCCCTGCTATTAATAAATAACGAAAAACCAATAACAAAAACCAGTCGACTAAAACAAACCCACTCTTTTCAAATAGTTGTAATGTTCAACCACGCTTTGACGAATGGTGGTTGGATCGACTTCCATCACTTTAATTCCATAATTAACCAAAGACTTCATAGTAAGCTCCCGCTCTTTTAGCAGCTCCAGCGCTGTTCCTTTCAAATAAGCGCTTTGTTGATCAATAATCGGAAGACTGATCAGCCTATCCAAAGACTTCTGCCGTGAAAGCACGCAAATGACCAGATGTCGCCGGCTAAATATCTGTAAATATTGAATTAATTCTTTGGAAGACTCGCTATCCAATAGATCGGTATAAATAAAAATTAAGCTGCGCTTATTCACTTTCCCTTGCAGAAAACTAAAGGCATTCCGGTAATCACTTTCAACCATTGCCGCCTGAGTATCAAAAAATTCATTGATAAACACTTTCAGATGGCTTTTGCCCTTTCCAACCGGCAAAAAATGCTCAATCTTGCTATTAAAGCTTAAGGCTCCAATCATGTCGCCATATTCCTGAATATTATAGGCCAATAATATTGCAGAATCCAAAATATGATCCAAACGACTCGTCTCGAGAGTGATTTGATCAAACAGCACTCTGCCAGTATCAAAAATCAGAAAAACATTTTGATCTTTCTCAGGGTCAAATTGATTAACAAAAGGCTTACCGCGATGTGCTGTAACTTTCCAATTGATTTTCCGGTAATCATCGCCAGGCGTATATTCCCTTAGCTCCGCAAGCTCCCCGCCGGACCCAACCTGCCTGATATGACGCCGGCCCTGTTCAGCACCACCCACCCACCGGCCCAAAGACCCGGAAAATAATTTTTCCAAATCAGGATAAACTTTAAGTTCTTGCTGTAAGGGGACTTTAAACTGATAGGTAAATAATTGCAATCTCCCATTCATTCGCAGATTTAGATCACCAAAATCAAAGACGCCTCGTATCGGGGCAATCATCGAATATGAAAAATTTCCTTCCCCCCTAGCGGGTATAACTATAATGCCCTGGCAATGCGGGGCTTTTGCCACAAACGGAGGTTCATCCTTGATCCGTATTAAAATTGATTGTTCTCCTGGATTGACGAGAATAATTTCTATATTTAACTGCTGATTTTGATAACATGGGTTTTTAAACACCCGTCTAGCTTGGATTTGAGGCCGTTTTAACGTCAAAAAGCGATCTCCTAGCCAGGTTAGGAATAAGACTATCAATGTATAGCCAATATACCAAGTAGGCCAAAAAAAAGCCGCAGTTCCCAACAAAAATACGAGTCCAATGAAATACCAAGTGAAAACCATGATTACCTCGGCACTTTCAAGTTATTGATGATTGTCTTAAGGATTCCATCACTATTCCTATCGTCAATCAAAGCCTCCGGTTTCACCAAAACCCGGTGACGAAGCACCATATAAACAACTTCCTGAATATCATCGGGAATGACATAGTCACGCCCACGAAAAACGGCATATACCTTGGCAACATGTAATAAATAAACTCCCGCGCGGGGGCTCGCGCCTAAAGTTAATAAGGGATTTTCACGGGTTGCTTTGATAATCTGATAAATATAGTCGATAATGTCCGGTCTCACAGTAATGGAAGAAACCCTTTGACGGATTTCCAATATTCCGTTTCTATCAATCACCGGCTGAATCTTTTCCAAATCAAAGTCTCTTACCATTTGTTCCTGATAGCGCCGGTATATTCCAATCTCGGTAGTGCTATCGGGATAAGATAATTGCAATTTTAAAAGAAAACGATCCAGTTGAGCCTCTGGTAATGGATAGGTGCCTTCATATTCCAATGGGTTTTGAGTTGCCATGACCGTAAAAATGGGTGATAGTCCTTTTAATTCTCCATCGACTGTCACTTGTTTTTCTTCCATGGCTTCTAGGAGGGCAGCTTGAGTCTTCGGCGGTGTGCGGTTAATCTCATCCGCCAATAATATATCGGTGAAGATCGGCCCGGGCCTCAAAGAAAACTGCTGCCTTTGGTGGTCGAAGATATTGGTACCGGTTATGTCGAGCGGCATTAAATCTGGTGTGAACTGTACTCTTTTATAATCTGCCGATATAGCACGGGAAAATGCTTTGGCAATCAATGTCTTGGCCACTCCGGGCGGTCCTTCCAATAAGACATGTCCTCCCACAAAAAGGGCGATTAAAAGACCGTCAATCACATCCTCCTGCCCTACCACAACTTTGGCGAGTTCTGATTTTATTTGGCTGCAAATTGGTTGGATTTTTTCCATGCGTGGAACTCCTTTCGATAATCATCCAATTTGGATGCGATCGTTAAAAATTGTTTTGGGGAAAGCTTTAAGTCCGTGCCTGCTTCTGGCTTTTCAGGTAAACTGCTAAAACTGGAATACAACTCAAGAAGTGGTCTATACTCTTTACCGGTAAGCCGGTTCATAGCCAAAATCAATTGTTCGGGGGATGAATCCGCAGGTGAATGAGTAAGATCGGCCATGGTTTTCATTAAGTCTCGCCATAAATTATCAAGGACAAACCTTCCTATTTTAGCCTGCTCAAAAAGACTTGCCAAGGAACAAACAAATTCATCATAGGAACGGCCATGGGCCAGGACTAACGGCTGGGGACGACCAAAACGGGCTGCCAATTTCCAAATAACTAAAGCTATAAAAAGAAACAATAGGAAACCGCCAACCCAAAAATGGTTGAAAACAAAATTGGATCGCCGCATTGCTCGGGAATCATCAACCTTAAATGCCAAATTATAAAAACTGATCCCTGCCCCGGGAGAAAATTCCCGGACTATCATGGCAAAAATCACTCCATTATCAGGAAAACGCTTTAGAAATCGGTTGGTTAAACCTCCTATATCATTCCAAGAAATGATGTTTCCCGTTCCAAAGGACTGGCGGTAGATAAAAAACCGGCGTCCTGAGCCAAAAAATCCCTGATGGGGATCTTTCATGACCGTTACTTGCTTTTGGCTAAGATGGTAGTTCAAATTTTCCAGTAAGGAGTTTATCTGGTGATTGGGATAAAAAGCCTGACTCGTTCTAGCGTTTAAAAGGGATAAATTATGTTTGGATACTTGGATGTTAGGTGGGCCAGAGTTCAATTCTACAATGGTGCCTCCGTGGCCCACCCAATCCAGCAACTGTTGCTGCTGTTTCGTTGATAGGTCAGTCGTTATAATAATCAATAGGTTTTTGTGACTATCCGGAAGTTTATCGATGACGGATACACGGTAACCGGCCTTTACTAGCAGCAGGTTAATGGCCTTAAGTCCTTCTGGGCTGTAGCTTTCCGGAGCGTAAGCATCAAATTTCTTTTCAGAAAGCGCAACCCAACTTAAGAATATTAGAATACTAAGAATAAGGACTAAAGCTGAAATACCAATGAAGAGCTTAGGTTTCAACATGTGGGTTCCCCATGGTCGTTTCAATTATTTTCAAATCTTCAATTAATCGATGGTAATCTTCAATTTGGCAGCTCCGGAGGCCAAACCACTTTTCTTGAAATACCAAAACCAATTCGGAAAAAGCATGGTATCCCGGATGGTTCGGCCCAAAGGCATGCAAAATAATTTGTAAATTGGTTTTATCGGAAAGCCGAAGGCTGCTATCGGGTAAGATTCGGTTCTTTTGGAGAAGTTCCAGACCTGTCAAATATAAAAGTCGGATTGCCTCTCTTAACTGGCCCTTTTCGGCCAATCGTTGGGCTTGGTATTTCAAATCATCTGGTGAATCGACGTTCGCCCTTGGATGACCCGCTTCCTTAAAATTCTTCACCTTTCTCGAATGAACAAACATTTTCGGAAGGTAATATAACAATAAAAATGGCAATAATAATAGACTGGCCAAACCAAATCCCCGAAATATTTTTTGCCAAATCCGACTATCAACTGTTCTTTTTTGGGACTTTATTTTAGCAAGCCAGCCGGCAATCTGACGCCACAATCCTTTTAGCTGGCGAAAGCGATCGGGATAGTCAAAACGGCGATCCTTCAAAATCATGCGGATATTGTGGCGCAGAATCTTGGTTTTGTCAGAGAAAATCTGTCCCGGATTATTCTTTTGAATGAAGACAGCCTCATTTTGAGCGGCCTGGGCTGTAAAAGTCGGAATTCCAATCAAACATGCTAAAATGAGTCCAACTAAAAATTTTTTCAAAGAGAATAAATACTCCCTATCTCTTAAATTTACACGGACTCTGAAGAAGCTTTTTCCCCAACTTCCGTCAGCTGCAATTGAATATCATATCCTTCTTTCCGGATAATTAAGTCATAATAAATTGCTGTTAAAGGACCATAAAAATAAGACCCCAAATAAATTGATACGAATAAACCACCCAAAATAAAGATTCCAACGATGATATAAGCAATAATATCTTTCATTAATATCGCAAATACAATAGGTATTGCCAGGATCCCCAGACCCATACAGTAAATCAAACCTGCTAATAAATAAACTAGCACTAACGACCAAAATACCCGCCAACGATGACCCGTCATCAATTTAAGACCGCGACCGATTGAACCCAGAACATCCACTTTTTCAAAAACAACAACCGGTAAAGCCATACAAAAAAAGAAACCGACTAAAATCTGCAGGAGCCAATTAATGTAGGGAATAATCTCGCTTCCCAAAAACCAACCATGGATACTGGCCATTAAGGATACGATGAAGCCAGGTAGTGCAACGACATAAAGCAATAACCCTACGATAAACTGAACCAGGAAAATCCGTCCCCGATTCCCCCTTATTCCTTGAAAAACTTCCTTAATCAAAGTCTTTTGACCGTGCAGTCCGTTTTTAAAAATCAAAAAATTGCCATATGTAAAGTAAATGCCTCCAATGCATGTTGAAACTATAAAGGCAATAATAACCAAAATGAGTAATATAATTCCTAAAACAATCGCCAGCATTGAACTATGACCTACCTCTGACCAGAACATTGAGTTTCCAATGGGTATGTGGGTTTTAAAGCTAAGTATCATCAAATAAATAACCGCAGCCACCGCACCCGATAACAGGACCAAGAACGCTGGTAAAAATGATTTTACAAAAACCATTGGAAATGACCAGAAATTTTCCCGCAGAATCGTAAAAGTACTATCCAAAATATCCCTTATCCCCATTGGTTTTAAATGGTTTTTCATTGAAAGTCCCCTTTTCCTCTTTTGAACATCAATTGGAAAGCCCAAAAAGAATCTAAGGTAAATTCGATGCCCAATGTTGATTTTCCTGCCAGATTCCATTGACTGCCATCCTGATGAAATCGCTCTTAAAAACTGATAAATTCATAAAGCGGGGGACAAAATACGTTCAGAAAGAAATTGCTTTTAGCTATTGCGGTGAGTTATTCGTTCTTGGCTTGTTGGGGCTAGGGATTAGTTGTTGGATATTGGGTACTATGGCGATGGAACAACTTTTTCGAGTGAAAATAGTAAAGGAGGATTTATCATGACGAAAGATGTTATTGATGCTATTAAGGAGCGGCGCAGCATTAGAAAGTTTGAAAAACGCGATATTCCCGATGCCACTATTGGACGATTACTTGAGTCGGCGCATCTAGCCCCGAGCGCCGGAAATCTGGAACCTTGGAAGTTTGTTGTGGTCAAACAAGATGAGTTAAAAGAAAAACTTTCTCAGGCGGCATACAGCCAAGAATCACTTAGCTCGGCTCCGGTATGCATTGTGGTCTGTGCCGAACCGGGCCGCTCAGCTGCAAAATATGGCGAACGGGGTGCCAATCTATACTGTTTACAAGATACGGCTGCAGCTGTGGAAAATATTTTATTGACCGCAACCGGCTACGGCCTGGGAAGTTGTTGGGTCGGAGCTTTTAATGAAGAAGAGGTTCAAGAAGATCTCGGTTTAGATCCCGGGCTACGTCCAGTGGCCATGATACCGGTAGGCTATCCTGCGTCAGAAGTGGATGAGATCCCGCGGAGGCCGGTAGATGAAGTGACGTTGGTGATGTGAAGGTTATGGACATGATTGCAATCACCAGAAATAGCTGCATTATAACCCTCCAGATTTGTGATGCTTTTGTTGATATAATAAAACCCCAGGATTATATAGGGGCTCCTGAAAAAGTAATCGTTTCCGATTAGAATTCCAGTATTACCCATTTATTTGAAAATAATATAAAAATGCTATCGAAAAATCGCACCTTGAAAAATGAAGATAAAAGAACCCGCAGTC
>JAEZKW010000286.1 GCA_023415375.1 Bacillota bacterium | reverse complement strand
AAATGCTTCTTCATGAGATACCAACAGCACAGTGCCGCCAAAATGTATTAAAGCATCTTGAAGCGCTTCTTTGGCAGGAACATCCAGATGGTTTGCCGGTTCATCCAGAATCAAAAAATTGCACGGGGACAGCATCAGCTTGCAAAGCTTCAACTTTGCCTGTTCACCGCCACTCAGGGTCGACACTTCCTGCATAGCATGATCTTTGCTTATACCGCATCGGGAAAGTTGGCGACGTACCTCTTCATTGCGGAGAGACGGGTAACAGGCAGTAATAATCTGTAACGCTGTCTGAGATGGATTTTCCCATTTAATATCCTGTTCGAAGTAACCAAGCCGGACAGAATCGGCAAATGTATACTCACCTGTTATTTTCGCAATATTTCCAGTTAAGGTTTTAAGTAAGGTTGATTTTCCGATTCCATTAAAACCGGTCATTATGATTTTTTGACCGCCGTTTATCGAAAAGTTTAGCGGCAGTAGTAACGGATAATAATAGCCAACTTCAAGATTTTTGACTTTTAGAGCTTCCCCCACTGAACCGGGACTTTCCAAAAAACCGAAAACAGGCCTTAAAACAGAAAATGAAGGTGGAGTTATTCGTTCCATACGCTCAAGTTGTTTGCGTCTTCCTTTGGCGTTTTTGCTCTTTACCCCCGCAATATTCTTCCGAATAAATTCCTCCGTCTTTTTAATCTGTTGCTGTTGGGCGTTATATCTACGGACATGATCCTCTCTTAAGTGTTGTTTTTGCTTAAGAAAATTAGAATATTTTCCGGTATATTTTCTGATAGCTCCCGCGTCCACATCACAAATGCAACTTGAAATTTTTTCAAGAAAATCATAGTCATGGGAAACCACAGCAAACGCATTGGAAAAGGCCGACAAATATTCAGAAAACCACAGCACCTGTTCCTTATCCAAAAAATTCGTAGGTTCATCCAGCAGCAAAACATCCGGTTCTTCCAGCAACAGCTTCGCTAGAATTACTTTTGCACGCTGACCCCCACTTAGCTTTGAAAGTGGTCTGTTCCCGCCTAAGGCAGACAGTCCAAGCCCATTCATTACCTTTTCAATTCGGGGTTCGATAAGGAAGAATTCCCGGGCTTCCAATACGGTTTGACACTCTGCCGCCTGTAATAAATATTTTTCGTTATTAGTGGCTGTATATCGCTCGTACAATTTGTTCATTTTTACTTCTAAACCATACAGATCTTGAAAAGCCGTTTTCAAGAAATCCATAATGGTATAGTCATTTGAAACAACTGCAAGCTGATCGAGGCAGCCACTTTTTATATTGGGCTGCCAAACAATACGCCCGCTGTCCGGGATAATTTCCCCCGACAGTATTCTAATTAAGGTGCTTTTTCCCGCACCATTTGGTCCGACAATGCCCATATGTTCTCCCTTGAATAACGATAAGGACACATTTTGGTATAATATCTTATCTCCGTATGAATGAGACAAATTGGTAATCTCTAATAAGCTCACGAATAAAACCTCTTTCTTATTATGGTAAATAAAAAAGCAGGAGATCTTGTGTATAACACATGACCTTCTGCTTTCTAAGCGTACACATTTGTTGATGTACACTTTCGCTCAAAATTAAGTTTGAGCTCATACAAAAGGCCGTAGATAAAACATTGTCTACGGCCTAATAAATCAGTAAATCCTTCTCGGAAAATAGGTATACAAAATCAAGCGTACGATATACGCCTAAAATGACCTATTTCCCGATGAATGGAAAGCTTTACGCTTTTAGTTTAAGCTCCGTACAATGCTTCATCGGCTTCAATTGTACAGAGCAAATTTTCTTGTCATTTGATCGATAACAGTACGATTCACGATGTAACCTCCAAATTGGTTGCATAAACCTTCTTTACCATACCATATTTATTTCTAAGCGTCAATATTTAGGCTTACACTTCATCTAAGCCACTGTTTTTTAAAGTGATCCAATACACTGCTTTGCCCAAACATTTCCAACAATTCAATATTCCTCATAATATGAATTTAAAGTTCGACAATCTTTGTTGCAATATTTTTGCAAAATTCACTGTCATGCTCCACAAATAATAAAGTTGGCGTGTATTCAAACAGTAATTTTTCAATTTGCATCCGAGAGATAATATCAATAAAATTAAGCGGTTCATCCCAAATATACAAATGAGCTTGCTCACAAAGACTTTTGGCAATCAGCACTTTTTTCTTTTGACCGCCACTAAAAGTTGATATATCTTTTTCAAATTGGACTTTGGAAAAATCAAGCTTCCATAACATCGATCTAAAAAGACTTTCATCAATCCCATTGTTTGCAGCGTAGTTAGTTAAATTGCCCCGAAGATAGGATGTATCCTGAGGAACATAGGATATTTTGAGCTGGCTCCCTTTCCTGAAAATGCCTGTATAGTTGATGTCCTCGCCACAAATAAGTTTGAGAATACTTGATTTTCCGGAGCCGTTTTTACCTTTAAGCGCAATCCGGTCACCTTGTTCAATGGTAAAGCGGATATCTTTGCAAACCGTTGTGCTACCGTAAAAAATTGCAACATTTTCAAATTCAGCTAGCTTATTTTTATGATAAGCAAGTTGAATAAGTTTCAGGTTGTTGGATCTTTCAATATTTTTGAGAAGTTTAGACTTTTGTTCAATTGCAGATTGCTGTCTATTTTCAATAGACTTGGAGCGTTGCATCATTTTGGCGGCTTTATGGCCGACATAACCTTTGTCCAACTTGGAACCCGAATTTTTGGTTCCAATTTTTGTTTTTTCCACTTCCTGCGACCAATTGCTTGTCTGTTTAGCAGCATTCGATAAGCGATTTATATCTTTTCTAAGCTTTTCGTTTTCTGCAATTTCAAAGCTATCCTGCCTTTTTTTATTCTCCCACCATGAGGAAAAATTTCCTTTTTGGATTTCGATATTGGTCTTATTGATTGAAAGAATATGGTCAATACAATGATCAAGAAATGCTCTGTCGTGAGACACTAAAATAAAGCCACTTTTCGTATTGAGATAGTCACTTATCAGTTTTCTGGCATTCATATCAAGGTGGTTGGTCGGCTCATCAATCAATAGAAAGTTATTTTCCTTAAGGAATAACGCAGCAAGTAACACCTTCGTCTGCTCTCCGTTAGATAACGAACCAAAAGAACGATATAAAGCATCCTCTGAAACGTCTAGCAAAGAAAGTTCACGTATTAATTTCCAGTGAAGATAATCCGGATAAATGTCACTAATTACATCAAGAGTATTATTTTCCTTGTTTGTGACATTGAAAGGAAAATATTCAAAGTGGACCTTTGCGGAAATATTACCGCTGTATTCATATTTACCACGCAACAAGTTGAGAAAGGTTGTCTTCCCTCTACCGTTTCTTCCTATAAATCCCAATTTCCAATCGGTATCTATTTCAAAATTGACGTTTTCAAAGATATTATCGTAACTGCCATCATAGGCAAACGTCAGGTTAGTAACATTAATTAACGACATCAGTAAATCGCCCCCCGAAAATAAATAAAAAAGCTGCAAGAAAGTTAATTCTTGCAGCTCATAAATACAGGAAAGCCGAACCCCTAGTAGGTTAGACCCTGGATATATTATCTGACTGAAAAGAATGAGTAACTTTCTCGCTAAGCACAACAAAATGAGTACCTTGATCCGATCCCTCAATTTATTATGCCTTATAAAATTAGCAAGAAAGATTCTTCATCTTTTCAACTCCAATCATTTTTTCAAATTATAGCATACTTATTTTTAAAATTCAACAATACATCATAATAGTCGAAATGCGTCCTGGTCCTTGACTTTGGCGAAATACCTTCCTGAAATAAAATGAATATCCATAGCTCTGCTTAGAGATCGTGTAAGATTAAATGAGGTTATAAGCGTACTAATTTTATAATAGTAAATAGTGTGAAGATGAATACAGTAAATTAACGCTTCAAAGAAGGACTAATCCGTCGCCTTTGGTATAAATCAAGCCTACTCAATGCAATTTAAGTTTTGCAGGTGATATTTTTTAATATAATCTTCAATTTTTGACACTGGTACTTCAATAGCCAAGTACCCTCCACTAACCGTAATTCTTGTCGTCTTATCCTTTAAAATAATACTTAGATCGGGTTGGCCAATAGTTGCAGTTAATTGTTTAGAAGGAGATCTAACTATAATACAAAAACTGTTGCTAAAGATTAAATACCCTGTTATTTTACTGCTTTTCAAATCTGCCTGAAAAGCGCTGATACTACTACTAATACTAAATATAAGGATTAAGATAGTAAAAAATAAGGTTAAAAGTATGCCCTTCTTCATTTATCTTACCTCCAATTGATATTTGTTTTATTAGTAGTATTAGTATATTTATCTATCTTATGCTATGAAGTAGTAGTCCCTATATTTGCGTATAAACCGAATTAACTGGGGCACCCTATACGTATGATTAAGGATAGAATAACCTTAGGGACAGTTATCGGAGTAATTGCTGCGATTCCTCAATTAATATTTAATTTTATCTTGGTGCGGGTTAACTTTACGGACTTTTATGATTTTCAAATATCCGGAAGTATATATTTATATAAAAACCTTACTTATACATTTTGGGGATTGGTTTTTGGCGGTTTTTTATGGGAGCTTATGGCAGCAACTCTAGGTATTCTAACGGTTTATTTAATCCTTTGGACAGGCAAAGAATATTGGTGGCTAAAGAGTATACTTGTTTCTAATGCTGCAATGTTTCTACTTGTTTATGGATTATTTTATACCTTGGCATACCCGAAGATAGTCCCGTGGGATTTGAATACCAATTGGTCGATATTTATTGGAAACCTAATATTTGGATTAACAGCGGGATTTCTAACTAATTGCTGGGCGGAAAATAAAGAGAGGTACCAACACTAAATCTACCTCAAAAAAGAAGCCTTCAGTTCTTACCTAAAAGCCTCATACGCTCCCTTCCCATTTTTATTTGGATAAAGAACTTTGATAGCAAAAATATTTCTTAATGCTTTTTAATTCAATCATAATCGATTCTTTATAAGCCCCAAAAACAAACAAGCCCCATCATTTCTACTATCCTCAAAAGTAGGAACTTAGGGCTTCGATGATATAGCTGCTCTCTGGTCGGCTTTGTAGTTTGCTCTTCAGTCAAGTTTCTTCCCCCTTTCTAGCCTTATGCGGTTTAACATCCGCCTGCGCAGAATCCTCATCCGAGAGTAGCGAAAACGCGTATTCAAATAACTTTATACGTCCTACCCCGCGCTTTCGCTTAATATAAAAAGCAAGTCCTTTTTCATTTCTTCAAATTGAGAAATAATAGTATCGAGGTTCTTCTCAATGTTTTGAACCTGAACGGTGGTCATCTTTCCGTGTTTATATGCAATCAGCCGCTCATCAATAATGTGATAACTCCAAGCCATTTATATCTCGGCAGATGGTAAAGGTATCTTGATTGGCTTCTAATTCAATTTATGGTGTATAATCCAAAAACTCTGTAATCGTGGGTGGATGTTTTTGATCCCTATTCTTTTTTATTGCCTGTTTTTCTAGGCATATAGCAAGAATAAAAGGATGATCGCTGTGTATTTACTCTACATTGATAATTTGGTTGATAATTGATTTTGCATAACCAATCCGATCATCAGCTGCAAACAAATCTCTTCCTACAACAAGCAGACTTGACCCTGCTGCGATAGCCTCACCACAGGTTACAACTCTTTTGTGGTCATTGTGACTGACACTGGTTGCGCGAATGCCCGGAGTTACATAAAACAGGTTATCCGGCAAAAACTTTTTAATTTCAGGCAATTCCGCTGCTGAGCAGACAATACCATCCAACCCTGCCGTTACAGCAATTTTTGCTCGTCTTAGTATCTCATCCTCGATCTTACCATTAATATTTAAATCAGAGTTCAAAGTTTGCTCATCCACGCTTGTCAACAAAGTAACTCCTATAAATTTCGGACGAGGTTGTCCCGTTGTTTGTTCAAACTCTTTTGCGGCTTTTATAATCTCTTGCAACATTACAGTTCCACCCGCAATATGTACAGTGACTATGTCAACTCCAAGTTTGCAAACGGATTTGGTATATCCTGTAACAGTATTGGGAATATCATGTATTTTTAAATCTAAGAAAACTTTTACGCCATACGATTGGATTCTCTTAACAAGATCCGGACCCAAAAGAGTAAAGGCAAAATTCAGTTTAAAATATCCAATATAATTCGAAAGTTCTTCAACATAATTTAAAATTTTGCTTTCATCATGCAAATCTAAAGACATGCAAATTTTATTTCTTGCCATCATTTCGTTTAGGTTTAATCTATCCATTTTAATCCTCCTCATAATAAAAACTTATTGTTTATTGATGGAAATTACCTTTACTTTGTCATTTTAATATATTGCACGTTATAAATAAAATTGATATTGTTTATATATGACATAAGTTTTAATTATGTGTAAATGGAGGTTTTGAAGAATGAGTCGATATAATGTTTCACTCGAATTATATAGAGTTTTTTGCGCGGTAGCCAAATGCGGTAATATTACAAAAGCAGCCGAGGAACTATTTGTTACTCAGCCATCGATTAGCATGTCGATAAAATCATTAGAAGACAAACTTGGATGTAGTTTGTTTATCCGTTTACCAAAAGGTGTCACACTTACAAACGAAGGCAAAGTATTTTATTCGTATTTATCGCAGGCAATCGGTCTTATTGAGATGGCAGAACAAAAATATGATGAAATGAGGCGTTTAGATGCAGGTGAAATAAATATCAGTGCAAGTGATTCAATTATTAGTGGATTGTTATTACCTTATTTGCAAAAGTACAATGAACGCTATAATAAAATAAGCATAAAGGTTATCAATCGGACAACCGAAGAAACCATTGACCTATTAAAGAGCGGAAGTATTGATTTTGGATTTATTAATTTACCTTATCATGAAGATGAATTTATTGAACTTTTGAAATCGATACCGATCCATGATTGCTTAGTTTATGGAACGAAATTTGAGGAAATTTTCAAATCAGGTTTTGATATAACAAACATTGTAAATTATCCCTTGTTAATGTTAAAACATTCAAGTCATATAAGGCATTTACTGGACGATTATGCAAAACAGCATGGAATAGTTATAAATCCTTTAATTGAATTCGACAGTACTGATTTATTAATCAAATTTGCAAAAATAAACTTAGGTGTAGCATTTGCAATTGAAGAATTTGTAAAGCCTGAGATTGACAACAATACACTTTTTGCAAAGCGATTAAATCCAACAATTTATCATCGTGCTGTAGGTTTGGTAAAGCTAAAGGGAATTCCATTATCCCATGCTGCTACTAAATTCACCGAATTAATATTAGGAGATACAGAAAACGTCCCTGCTTGAAATGCTTACTCGACATCGATTTTTTTCCCAAATTTTATCATCATTTAGTTTTTGAATGGTGGCCAAAAACATATTCATTTTGACTTGGAGAGAAAGGTCATCATTTATGGAACCTCCCGAACTCTCAACCTGACGAAACAATGCATCTAATATCCGGTACACACGGGGAAATGACTCGTTTGATATAACACCCACAAAATACTAAAACCCGCATTTTTTAAGCGAGTTTCGGTTGTTCCGGTTTTAAATTTTACAGTAAAGTTTATTGAATTGTTTCAGAGGAAATTAAGCTATTCTTCACCCTTACTTATGATACGGTTCTCCGTATCGGGTCTAACGGCGAAATTTGAATTTTTCCACTCTTTGCAGAACTTATAGCAAGCAACAGCAACAAGTTTTTTCTTCAAACTCAGCGGCTCGATTACTTGAATGGATTTCCCATAGGATAAGAGAAAATAGGGTACATATGCATGAATTACTTTTTCATCAAGTAAGAAGACAGCTTGATTTGTAGTCCGCTCTTTCAGATGATGCCCCAAAAACCAATGCAGGCATAAATCATCCAATGCCTCCGACCTGCCTCCGATAATTAAAGAAATTAATCCTTCCTTGCCCGCTAAATCAGGCAACAGATTTTTTATGAAAAATTCACGGGCCGAAAAAGCTTCGGGACGTTTAAACATCATTTGAGTCCGCTTGATGTGTAAAATCCGTTCAGCACGAAAGCTGCGAATTTCATTTCTGAGATGGCAAAACGCAACAGTATACCACTTGTTGTTCCAGTAAAACATTCCATAAGGGTCAATAACCCTATACTTAGGTTGTTCTTCACGGCTTGATCGGTATTCAATTTCTACAGAGTATTGATTTACAACAACCTGTTCCAGTTCCATCAATACTGGCTTGACGGAAGGGTGATAATCACGGTTTATTACTTCAAACCCGGTTAAATGACGGTTTAATTCTTTTCCCTGCTGCTCATTTGAATACATTTTCAGTTTTGAAGTTGCATTGTTTAATGCCTCACTAAAGGGATATCCGGCTTCTTTTGCAAAAACGGCGGCATGGAGAAGCGCCTTTTGCTCTTCAACATCAAAAAGCAGAGGCGCTCTGATAAAATTGTTCAGTAAGCTATACCCGCCGTTATGTCCTGTGCTGGATATTATAGGTACTCCGCTGGCGCAAAGCGCATCAATATAACGGTAAACAGTCCTGATATTTATTTCTAGCTTTTCTGATATCTGTCTTGCAGTCATTTTTAAGCCTGAATTCAGCATCCACAAAATTGCCAACATATTATCGTTTTTTGGCATACGTAAAACTCCTTCTTCTAAACCTCAATTATATGGCTACATATTAAAGATGCAATGACTATCGCCTTCTACCACAAAAAATTTATTGCAGGTATTGCAGAAATGCATTAGACTTTTTAATGTCCCCTTTCAGGTTCAGTGATTCCCTTTTCAACCCAACTTTCAGCCCATCTTCAATATCTTCGCCCTTTTATCCAAATCAATCCCTTGACCTTTCAAGCCTTGAAACCACGTCAAAAACTCATCCTTCCAGTTCTCTAATGTAAGGGACGTA
>JAEZKW010000270.1 GCA_023415375.1 Bacillota bacterium | reverse complement strand
GATTTATTGGGGCTTTTCATCCAAAGTTACTTCCACTTTCATAAGGTCCCCTTTACGAAGGACTAACAAATTGACTTTATCTCCTACCTTGTGATGACGGATTGTATTGACCAAACCCTGGGAGTCTTGGACTGTTTTATGGTCGATTTCCAAGATCACATCATATTGTTTCAATTCTGCCTTCGCAGCCGGCGAATCATTGACGATGGATTGTAATAAAACTCCCTCGGTTTTCTGGATTCCGAGGTAGGAGCGGACATCTGCTCTCACATTTTTTAAATCCAACAAAGCCACTCCCATCCAAGGACGGCTCACTTTACCTTTGGATTTCAACTCATCAAGAATGTCCTTAACCTTATTAATAGGAATTGCAAACCCCAGCCCTTGACCACTTGCACTAACCGCTGAGTTTATACCAATGACTTCCCCATCTAAGTTCAAAAGCGGTCCGCCACTATTTCCCGGATTGATGGCAGCATCGGTTTGAAGCATATCGTCATATACCTGACCATTGCCGCCACCTCCGGCAATAATCGGGCGTCCTTTGGCGCTAATAATTCCTAATGTCACAGTATGGTCAAGACCATAAGGATTCCCTATGGCAACCACCCAATCACCAGTTTGAGCCTTTTCTGAATCACCCAGCCTCAAATACGGCATTTTCTGGGGAGGATCAATTTTGATGATGGCTACATCCAATTCTTGATCAATACCAACTAAAGTTGCTTTAATGGGGTCTTTTTGGTCTTTAAGAAGTACCTCAATCGTCTTCGCGCCGGAAACCACATGGGCGTTGGTTAAAATATATCCTTTGTTGTCAAAGAAAAAGCCGCTGCCCAGCCCCTGGGAAGGTGTTGAATTGTCCCCCATCGGGCCAAATAAAGATAAAGGCGATTTCTGAGTCTCATAAGTGGTCGAAATCCAAACCACACTGGGTGAACTTTCTGCTGCTATGTGTGAGATAACCGAAGAGCTTGCTAGGTCAGCTTTGGAAGCAGCATAGGTCGGGATAACATTGATTCCGAGAAAAGCTGCAGTCATCCATAAAGTGAAACATAAAGTTAAAACCAATTTTTTTAAAAAAGATTTACTATATCTTGGGCCGATAAACATTTGATCACCCTTTCTTGAAAATTTATCTATTAAAACGCAATCTTGTCAAATGAGTTCCTAATATATATTTTGTTTTACTGATTTTTCCTTATGGAATGAAACTGAATATTCATTTGTTATTTTTTTGCTATGTTCATAAGGATTTAATATTTATTTTGTCATATATGTGTTATGATTTAATAAAAGCTTACATTAGTTATAGTTATTTTAAAAAATATCTTGAAAAATGTTCGTTTTGTAAATTGTTGCGACATTACATGTAATGTTGTTGTCAATAATTATGTCATACATTCCTACAGTAATACAAAATAACTTAAAGGTTTCTTAATGTTTAAAAATATCAAAATTAATCGGATCAGCGACGAAATTACCTTCCAGATTAAAGAGATGGTTCTAAAAAATGAACTTCAGTCAGGTAATAAACTCCCCACTGAACTAGAATTGGCTGAAATGTTTTCGGTTAGTCGCACCGCGGTTCGCGAAGCCTTATGCAGCCTGGAGGCTCAAGGCTTAATCGAACGTAGAAAAAGCGGTGGAACCGTTATTAAACAGTTTACCGCCAATAAAATTTTGGAATCGATTGTCTTTGCGCCCAAAAGCGATTTAGAAATGTTTACCGATTTCATGGAAGCTCGCAAAGTATTGGAGAGCCAGATTGTGGTATTGGCGATTGAAAAAGGTCATGCCGGAGATTTGGAATTGCTTGAACAATCTTTAATCAATTTGGAAGCAGAAATTATTCATGAGGGCAACGGGGTTGAATCCGATATCATGTTTCATCTAAGTCTGGCTGCTTGTACCCGCAATCAAGTTCTGATCAGCGTGATCAAATCCATTAGCGATATGTTGCGGGCTAGTCGTGAGAAAACTTTGCAATATCCGGGGCGGCTGTTGGAATGTCTGAAAGAGCACAAAGCGATTTTTACGGCTATAAAGTCCAAGGATACGACTGAAGCGCAGCGCTTAATCGTTTACCACCTCAACCAGGCCCTCCATATCGCACATCAAATCTATTAAAACTTAAACTGATAAGGGGTGAATTTATGGGAGACTGCCAAGCTTTATTACATGTCAACGAATTGACCAAACATTTTAAAGGCTTGTTAGCTGTAGACCATTACCAACTTGATCTTTTCCCTGGAGAGATCGTCGGACTGATTGGTCCCAACGGAGCCGGAAAAACCACAGTCTTTAATCTGCTGACCGGCATATTCCCGCCGAGTTCGGGACGAATTCAATTGAAAGGCCAGAATATTACCATGCTCCGGCCTGATCAGATTGCCAAAAGAGGTATGGCCCGCACCTTTCAAAACATCAGGTTATTTGGAGAATTGTCAGCTTTACAAAATGTATTAGTTGCTGCACAGATTCACAAAAAGTACCATCTCGGCAGCACTTTGCTAGGAACCGGCGCTTTCGGCAAGGAAGAAAAAAGTCTGACCTACCAAGCAGAACGATATTTAGAGGCATTGGGTATCCATGGTATCCAAAATCAGCTGGCAAAAAATCTTCCCTATGGCGTTCAACGCAAACTGGAGATCGCCCGGGCTTTGGCAACTGGTCCCCGGGTCTTATTATTAGATGAGCCTGCTGCCGGAATGAATCATCAAGAAAGTGTCGAGCTGATGGAGAATATTCGTAAGCTACGCGATGAATTTAATCTGGCAATTATCCTTATCGAACACGATATGCATGTGGTGATGAATCTCTGTCAACGTTTGCAAGTTTTGAGCTATGGCAAAATTATTGCAGAGGGTACACCGGATATCATTAAAAAGAATCCCATGGTAATCGAGGCTTATTTGGGGAGGTCAAAGACCAGTGCATGAACTGACAGTGCTCGAATTGAAAGAACTCGATCTTTTCTACGGCAATATTCATGCGGTTAAAAATCTATCGCTTGAAGTGAAACAAGGAGAATTGGTTGCTCTGCTCGGCGCCAACGGCGCCGGAAAGACCAGTACCTTACGAGGAATCTCGGGTATGCTTAGGCCCCGCAAAGGGCGGATTTTCTTTAATAATCATGATTTAACCAAAGTCAGCCCCCATCAGATTGTAAGCTTGGGGTTGGCTCATTGTCCTGAAGGGCGGGGAGTTTTTGCCAGGATCAGTGTATTGGAGAATTTAAAGATCGGCGCCTATTGTTGTACCGATAAAAAGCAAATTCAGCAGGACCTGGAGTGGGTCTATTCGCTCTTCCCCATTTTGGCTGAACGTAAAAACCAAATCGCCGGCACTCTTTCCGGTGGTGAACAGCAGATGCTGGCCATTGGGCGGGCTTTGATGTCTCGTCCGACAATGCTACTTTTTGATGAGCCATCATTGGGACTCGCTCCACTTATCATTGAAACGATTTACTCGGTCATCGCCGCGCTTAAAAAAGAAGGCAAAACCATTTTACTGGTTGAACAAAATGCTTATGCCGCGTTGGAGGTAGCCGACCGGGCTTACGTACTGGAAACTGGAAACCTCAAGCTTTCGGGCACTACGGCGGAGTTACTCCAAAATGAAGCTATCAAAAACGCCTATTTGGGAGGATAAATATTATGAGTCTTGCTTACCTCATTCAAAATACCATCGATGGCCTCAGTTTAGGCAGTATCTATGCTCTGATTGCCATTGGCTTTTCACTGACATTCAGTATTTTGCGACTAATAAACTTTGCGCACGGCGATATTTTAATGATCGGTGCCTATTGCGCCCTTTTTATTATCATCGGGATGCATCTTCCTTTGTGGGCTGCTTTAATTTTTGCCATGGGTTGTGCTGCCCTATTCGGAATGTTTATAGAACGGATAGTTTTCCGCCCATTACGGGGTGCCAATGACGTAGCCGGACTCATCGCTTCACTGGCAGTCTCAATTATTATCCAAAATACCGGGATCATGACGGTCACTGCCCAACCCCGCAAATTCGAGGTCCCGGAAGTATTATCCGTTATTCATAACTTCGGCAATATCTCCATCAGTAATATGACTTTGTTAATTATCACACTGTCATTGTTACTAATGGTAGCCTTCTCCTTATTCGTCACTCGCACAAAGATGGGTGTGGCCATGCGCGCTTGTTCTGAAAACATCGGCGTGGCTCAGTTAATGGGGATCGACATCAACCGGATCGTTTCCGTAACTTTTGCTTTAGGTTCGGGAATGGCTGCAGTCTCCGGAATTATGCTGGCTGGACAATACGGCCGGATTGAACCGCTGATGGGTTTTGTTCCCGCTTTGAAAGCCTTTGTGGCCGCAGTTATCGGAGGTATTGGCAGTGTCTCCGGAGCCGCTTTGGGAGGCTATGTCCTGGGTTTATCAGAGATTTTACTTGTAGCCCTATTGCCTCCGGCTTACTCCGGTTATCGCGATGCATTTGTATTTATCTTGTTAATTCTGGTCTTGCTCTTTAAACCGTCCGGCTTACTCGGACAGGCCGAAGGGAGAAAAGTATGATGAACATCAAAATCTCTAGACTTTGTACCATTGCTTTTCTGGTGCTTTGTACGGGAGCGCTTTACCTCCTAAACCGTTTCTTATCACCTTATTATATGCAAATCATCAACCTGGTCGGCATCAATATCATCTTAGTGGTAAGCCTGAATCTAACCAACGGTTTTTGCGGAATCTTTTCATTGGGTCATGCCGGATTTATGGCAGTTGGGGCCTATATTACGGCCATTCTGACCATCCCAGTGACGAAAAAAGCTTTTCTGTTGCCACAACTTCCCGGCTGGCTGGCCTCATTGCAGTTGCCTTTCTTAATTGCTCTGCTTCTAGGAGGGCTCGTTGCTTCTCTCTGCGCCTTGGTCATTGGTTATCCGGTACTCCGCTTACGCGGCCATTATTTGAGTGTGGCAACCTTGGGATTTCTCGTTATCATTCAAGTCTTCATTACCCAGATGGATGGCTTGACCCGGGGCGCCCGAGGTTTGAACGGTTTAGAATCCTTCACAAATGTATGGTGGATCTGGTTCGGAGTAATTTTAACCATTTATGTAATGGCAAAAGTGATTCATTCCGCCTATGGCCGGGGCATGATCGCAATCAAAGAAGATGAACTGGCAGCAGAATGCCTGGGAGTCAATTTAACCGGCCATAAATTATTGGCTTTCTGCCTCAGCGCTTTTTTCGCCGGGATCGGAGGAGCGCTCTGGGGCCATTTAATCACAGTGATTACTCCAGGATCTTTCTCTTATAGTCAAACTTTTAATTTAGTCGTGATGTCGGTGGTAGGCGGAATGAGCAGCATAACCGGGGGTGTGGTGGGAGCTCTATTGATGACATTAGTCCCGGAGCTCTTGCGCAATCTGGAATCAGGAATCACGCTTTGGGGAATTACCTTACCGCCGCTTTATGGTTTGAGTCAGATTATTCTAGCTATGGCCTTAATTTTAATCATTCTGTTCCGTCCTAACGGGTTATTAGGCCGTTGGGAATTCTCCTGGACCAGATTTCAGATTAAATCCTTGCTTCACAAAAGGGGTGATGTAACTCACTAAAAATTCGGGTACCTAAACTATAAATAAAACATAATGTAAATGGAGGTATTTACTGTGAAAAAATTTATTGCACCATTCCTATTAATTGCATTTTTATTCTCCTTCAACGCTTTTGCCGTAACAGCGCCCATTAAAATCGGCGCTATCTATAACCTCACCGGCGATCAATCCTCTCTCGACGCTCCGTCTCTCAACGGCTTTAACTTGGCAGCTAAAGAAATTAACGCTGCCGGCGGTGTACTAGGACGAAAGATTCAAGTGGTCAGCCTTGATGGCAAAACTGATCAATCCGTCTCCACCAATGCCGCTTTGAAATTGGTAAACGTGGAAAAAGTTGTAGCTATCGCTGGTTTTAGTGATTCCAACTATGCTCTGGCTGCCGGGCCTATTGCTCAAAAGGCTAAGATTCCTTTCATCACTTCCGGTGCAACTCTACCTACCATGCCGGATCAAGTAGGCAACTATTTCTTTATGACGCCTTATGGTGATAATACCCAAGCCTATGTTGGCGCCGAATTTGCCAGCAAAGAACTTAAAGCTAAAACCGCTTATGTATTAAAGGATACTGCTATGGACTTTACCGTCAACCTGGCAGCCTACTTCGAAGAACGTTTCAAGAAAATCAACGGGAAAGACGCCATCGTTTTGGAGGATACATTTAAAACTGGTGACCAGGATTTTTCCGCACAGGTCAACAGATTGAAGACCCTAGCTAAAAAGCCAGATTTGCTTTATATCTCTTCAGGACCGTCCGAATGCGGTATTATTATCAAACAACTGCGTGCGGCTGGTGTCAATACCCCAGTAATTAGCGGTGACGGTTTTGATACTCCCTTACTCGTAGAATTAGGCGGTAAAGGCGCTAATATCGATACTTACTTCACCACTCACGCCAGTTTAACCAGTGATGAACCGAAAGTCAAAAAGTTCGTTCAAGCCTATAAAAGCGAATTTAAATCCGTTCCGGAAAATGCTTTCGCAGCTTTAGGTTACGATACTATGTATTTGATTGCTGATGCTGTCAAACGGGCAAAATCCGTTAATCCCTCGGAAATCCGCAACGCTTTGGCGAAAACTACCAATTTCAAAGCAGTTACCGGAACCATCACCTATCCGGCAAACTCCCGGGTTCCTTTGAAATCCGTTTCTGTTTTGAAGGTCGTTGATGGCCAATTCAAATTTATAAAATCCATTACTCCGTAATGGCATCATTGTGATATGCACCAGGGCTGCCAGGGTATGATATTTTGGAGCCCTGGTTATCCATTTTTTATTGCTTTTGTTTCATTATTTATAAAGGAGGTTCTATCATGAGTTTATTACAGAAAATGACCGGTCATCAGTTTCAAAACGGTCCTAAATTCGATAAAGCCATCATTGCGGTGGGTTCCTGTGAAAATCACGGTCAACACCTGCCGTTCGGGACTGATACCTTTGTCTCCTCGATGCTCGCCGAGAAAGTTGCCGAACAGGTGGAAGGCCTGTTGGTTCTGCCCCCTGTGAATGTCGGCATGAGCCAACATTATGCCCATTTCCCCTTCAGTCTGACCCTGCAGCCGGAAACTTTGATTGCTGTTTTAAAAGATATTCTGGAAAGCACCGTCAAAAATGATATTGAAAAGATCTTCATCATGAACGGGCATGACGGTAACATTGCCCCAATCGAGATTGCCGCCCGTTCCATCAAATTGGCCCATCCCAATGTAAGAATTGCCACTCTTGATGCTTGGTGGGTTACAGCCGGCAAATTATTGCCCGCAGATACCTTTGAGGTATGGAATGGGCTCGGTCACGCTGGAGAAGGTGAAACCTCAATCGGACTTGCCCTTTTCCCAGAATTAATCGAAATGGAATATGCCAAAGGTGTAGTGCCCGATCTCCCGGAACACGTGGAGATCAAATGGAACTTTGCTGAGCTCACCAACACCGGGGCAACCGGTGATCCAAGCAAGGCCACTGCCGCCAAAGGTCAAAAAATGGTTGATGTTTTAGTCAAAGAAGTGGTCCGGTTCTTCCGGGAAATGGAAAATAAAGATTGGAAATACTCTTCAAAGGAGTCGGCATTACCTCAAAAATGAAACTAATAATGGTGCACGGTGGTGTGGAGACCCCGGTCGCTCCATGCTATATGAAGATTTTAAACCAGGCTCTCAGTGCGGGATATGCTTCGTTGCCAACCGGGCCGCTTGATGCGGCTGAGGCTGCAGTTAAGGTTCTAGAAAGCCATCCCCTCTTCAATGCCGGTTACGGTTCGGTCTTAAATGCCTTGGGCGAAGCGGAGATGGATGCAGCCATGATTGACGGAGCCACTGGACGGTTCGGAGCGGTAGGCGCCATCAAAAATATTGCTCATCCAGTCAGTGTGGCCCGGAAGGTTTTGGAAGATACATCGCATGTACTATTAGTCGGTGCGGGCGCAGAACGTTTTGCACAAGAGAAAGGCTTTCCGGTTGCCGACTGTGTCACGGAAGAGATGTATGCCAATTGGGAAAAAGCTAAGGCTCAAATCGGTGGAGACCAAACCGGAATAAGTTTATTAACAGCTCTGCCTATCGTCGGCCTGCACGCTGGAGATACCGTCGGTTGTCTGGTTTTTAACGATGGACACTTATGTGCTGCTTCCTCCACCGGCGGTTCGTTTATGAAATTACCGGGCCGGGTCGGGGATACCCCGATTTTGGGAGCCGGTATTCTGGCCACGGAAAATGGCGCAGTCGTATGCACCGGTATTGGAGAAGCCTTTATCGAAACAATGACAGCCAATTTTATCAATAGTTTGCTGGAGCAAGGAGTATCCCCCCAGGAGGCGGCCGATCGGGCTCTAATTCGATTATCCTCCCGAAAGCCACTGCCCGGTGGGATTATAGTCATCAACAACGAAGGTACTTTCGGTGCATCTTATAACAGCTATTCATTTCCAGTGGCAGTTATGGTCAATGGGCAACTAGTAGCTGGCTTCCGGCCACACCAACTACCCAAGTTTACCGAGTTATCATAATCCGCTCTTGTGAATAAAGTGAAAGAGAAACCAATCCTTTAAAACGGACGCCCAATCCCTCCATCAAATTCCGGATTGAGCGTTCTTCTTTTATATAATCCATGAAAACCACATTCATACATATCCAAATTTAATCTCTTTGCAATTATAATAAAGGGTTTCATTCTATAACGCGAATCGTAATATTATATTTTACGAAGGACGTTATCTAAAATGACATTATCGGCGATTCTATGGGATTATGATGGGACTTTAGTTGATAGTACCAAGAAGAATATGGCTGTGACGATTGAAATATTACAGGAATTTATTCCCGATATTCACCAAAAGCTGCCGACAGTCTTAACCTATCCCGAAGAATACCGCCAGGCCAATTACAAATACAAGGACTGGCGTGAGATATATAGGGAGTGTTATAACTTATCGGAAAGCCAGATCAATATCTTCAACTCAACACCACCGGCTAAAGCCGAGGGTCTGGATCCCCGTAGTTGAGAAAATCATTATAAGAAATGTAAATTTTGGACAGAAAATATCGTTATTCCATTGACGAATAAACAATAAGTGATAAGATAATATAAATCATTCCATAGGATTCAATTCCAGTCAAATTCATCTTCACCTCAATATTTTCATTCGTTAAATATTTTCTTAAAAGGGGGTAATGCTCAAGGTGACAACGACCATGATACGCTTTAACAATGTCACTAAGATTTATGGAGAAGGTGATAATCAAGTCATAGCATTACAAGATGTCAATCTTGAAATCAAGCAAGGTGAAATCTTTGGAATTATCGGATTAAGCGGTGCCGGCAAAAGTACCCTCATCCGTTGTATCAACAAATTGGAGGTCCCCCAAAGCGGCACGATTGAAATCGGTGACCACGATATTACTCAGTTAAAGGGCAAAAATTTGCGACAAGCCAGACGGGAAATCGGTATGATCTTTCAACATTTTAACTTGCTTGCCAACCGTACCGTTTTTGGGAATATTGCCTATCCCTTGGAGATTGCCGGAGTAAACCATCATGAGTTAAGGAAACGCGTTGAGGAATTAGCCGAATTGGTTGGTTTATCAGATAAGTTGAAAGCTTATCCGGCTCAATTAAGCGGTGGGCAAAAGCAACGAGTCGGTATAGCCAGAGCTTTGGCTAATCATCCCAAGGTATTACTTTGTGATGAAGCTACATCAGCCCTCGATCCGGAAACAACCAAATCAATTTTAGATTTATTGCTGGATGTAAACCGTCGTTTTAGTTTAACAATTGTCCTTATTACTCATCAAATAAACGTAATCAAAGAAATATGTGATACGGTGTCAGTTATTGAAAACGGTAAGATCGTCGAGCAAGGGCCGGTAACGGAAATATTTACTTTTCCAAAAACTGATGCGGCTCGCGGGCTAATCAGAAGTGTTTTACACATCGATATTCCTCCCGAGATCAAGCAGAAAAAGATTATTATCCGTCACCCTGAATGGGCTGGAAGAATGGTTCATATCTTTTTCATTGGGGAAGTGGCCGGTGAGCCGGTTATTTCATCCTTAATCCGTAAATTCAGCGTCGATGTCAATATTATCTATGCAAACCTTGACTCTATTAAAGAAACCCCATTCGGATCGCTGGTCGTTGTAATCACGGGTCCCAATGGAAACGTTGCTGAATCATTAGAGTATCTAACCCAACAAGGATTAAAAATCGAGGTGCTAAACAGTGTTGAACCCACAAATTTGGAGTCTTCTAGGTAATGCTCTCTGGGAAACCATTTATATGGTAGGAATATCATTAATTTTATCGGCTTTAATAGGAATCCCCATGGGCATTCTGCTTGTTATTTCGAGCCCACAACATATTCGTCCCAATGCGCTTCTTTATAATGTGCTATCAGTCATTGTGAATGTAGGACGTTCTTTACCTTTCATTATTTTATTGGTAGCCATTATTCCTTTTACCCGTTTTCTGGTAGGCACCTCGATTGGAACTGCGGGAGCAATCGTCCCCTTAACGATTGGCTCGATTCCTTTTTTAGCCCGTGTTGTAGAGTCAGCCGTTTTGGAAGTGGATTGGGGCGTAATTGAAGCAGCTCAAGCTATGGGCTCAACGACTTGGCAAATTATTAGCAAGGTTCTTATTCCGGAATCTATTTCTGGTTTAATCTTGGGCTTAACCCTTACAACTGTTAGTTTAGTCAGTTATTCAGCCATGGCCGGGGCGGTTGGAGGAGGTGGATTGGGTGATTTGGCCATTCGCTATGGATACCAACGTTTCCGTGGCGACATCATGCTGATAACCATCATCATTCTTATCATATTAGTACAAGGGATGCAGTCTCTCGGTAATTGGTTGGCTAGACGCCTTTCTGCTCATTGAGATTTACTATTTAAGATCATTTGAAAAATAAAGAAATCAAAATAATTTTTTTGGAGGCAAATCATGAAAAAGGGCTTACTTATTCCATTTTTTCTAGTATTACTCGTAATTTCATTCGTGGCTGGTCAGGCTTTACTAGCTTCTGCAGTTGTTTTGAAAGTGGGAGCTTCGCCGACGCCCCATGCTGAAATTTTAGCTCAAATTAAACCGCTGCTTGCCAAAGAAGGAATTGATTTACAAATTATCGAATTTCAAGATTATGTACAACCTAACCTGGCCTTAGCCGAAGGTGAATTGGACGCCAATTTCTTTCAACATGTTCCCTATCTAAACGAATTCAGCAAAGACCATAAATTAGATCTTACTTATAATGCTAAAGTACATATTGAACCAATGGGTATTTACTCAAAAAAAATTAAGTCCTTGAAAGAATTAGGAAATAAAGCAATTGTAGCGATTCCTAATGATCCGACCAACGGAGGACGGGCTTTGCTTTTATTGCAAACTGCCAAATTAATTACGCTTCGGAAAGATGCTGGGCTTAGTGCAACAGAATTGGATATAGTTAAAAATCCAAAAGGGTTGCAAGTTAAGCCGTTAGAGGCTGCCCAACTACCAAGGACGCTTACAGATGTTGATATTGCCGTTATTAATACCAACTATGCGCTACCGGCAAATCTGATCCCGGCTAAGGATGCTCTGTTTATTGAAAACAGTAATTCTCCCTATGCAAATATCTTAGCCATCCGCACTAAAGATAAAGCCAATCCGGCCCTGAAGAAACTGGCCAAAGCCCTAACCAGCAAAACAGTCAAAGATTTTATTCTTACCAAATACAAAGGAAGCATTGTTCCGGTATTTTAATTTTTCAATTTGAGAAAACCAAAAGCTCCGGTTACTTTTGCCGGAGCTTTTTCTATCCGATACATAATATATCAAACCGGTAATGGCAATAAAGGGTTTTCATAATCCTGCCACGAATTGGTTGGAATAGAATCCTAAAGAGGGGCTTTTTAATATGGTGATATCTGCGATTTTATGGGATTATGACGGAACCTTAGTTAATAGTACCAAAAAAAATATGGCGGTGACGGTTGAAATTTTAAAGGAATTTATTCCTGATATTCAACAAAAATT